>JBIPNA010000161.1:0-7732 GCA_044375665.1 Catalimonadaceae bacterium | reverse complement strand
AAAAGTATTTGCCAACATCCAGATCCCGGGGGCCCGGCTTCTGGCCTGAATGTTTTGAAGAGCCAGATCATCGGTGGCCCAGGAAAGGTTACGTCCAAGATCTTTTTCAATGGTTTTCGTGAACTGGTCCACAACTGCATCGATTTCCCATTCAGAATATCTGGCCCCGATGGAATTGGCCAGTTGCCTGGCGGCGTTTCGGGTAACGCTTCCCGATTGTTTGGTGCCTTGATACACACAAGCCAGCATTTGCATCGTCCATGCAGGCACATCAGGCCCCTCAAGTGAAAAGCCCAGGTGTATTTCAAGGTTGTTCTTTCCCAATTGCTTTTCGGCACGGCGAAGCATTTCTGAAACCAGTACCGCACATGCCGCCGAGTCAGCCCCTCCCGAAAGAGAAAGTGCAAACCCTTTACTTCCGGATTTTCGGAGATAATCGAGCAGGCCAAGGCTTGCTGCTGCGGTAAACTCTTCGAAATCGTCTTCCTGATGGGCGAGGGTCCAACTATCAGATGCCTGAAGATCAAAACTTTTTACCACCACTTCTTTCATTTGAAGCAGGGGGGAGGAGGCCAGAACCTGGCTTCCTTTTCCCAGGAAGATTTCCCCGTCAAAAATTAACCGACCTGATTCATTGCCAAGAAGATTGGCATACAAATACCAGACTTCAGGTTTTGATGATAAGGATGTCAATATGGCATGCCGGTCTTCTTGTTTCCCCCGGGCAAAATTTGAGGCCGACGGATTAAGGATAAGACCGGCATTTTGAGCGGCTCCAAATAAGGCAGGTCTCCTGGTAGGATGCCAGGCATCTTCACAAATCTCGAAGCCAACCTCCATTCCATTCCAGTTTACAGTGAAATCACCGATGGAAAAGGAATGTTCTTCTTTTTTTTCTTTGCTGACCACATTGGGAAGCCAGGGGTCAAACCAGCGGGGTTCATAAAAAACCCCGTCTCTTGCCAGAATCTGCTTTAAATAAATCCCTTCAAGTTGACCATCCCGGCAAACTGCCAGGCCATTGTACCGTTTCCCGCTGGTGGAGTAGGGCAGACCCACAGCCAGAAGGAGACCATGACTTAGAGGCAAAATCTCCGAAATCAGGAGCTGGAAGGCTTTTTCTGCCACCCAGGGCATGAGAAAATAATCTTCGCATCCATATCCGGTAAGGGAAAGTTCAGGACAAAGCAGCAACCGGGCTCCCTGCTTCCGGGCTTCGTCTATTGCCTCCTGAATCCGGAATAGATTTCCGGTCCAGTCCAGGGGTATTTGATTCAGACTGCAGGCAGCAATTTTCATAGGATGGCGATTGGCCTGCAAATTCAGGAAAACCAGTCAGGGAAGGGAATTTCCTTCAGATTTTTTTTGAAGAGGGAGCGGCAAACTTCCTTTATTTGCCTTCAGATTACACCAAATAATGAAGAAAGACGCCATTCTGGTTACAGGTGCCTGTGGCCAACTGGGAACTGAAATGGTGGAAGCCCTGCGCCGCTTGTATGGTGAAGCACAGGTCCTTGCCACCGACGTGATTGAGCCTAAATCTGAAATCCTTCGGGAAGGTCCGTTTCAATTGCTGAATGTGCTGGATAAAGCTGCTTTGGAAAGCGTGGTTGAAACATTCAGGCCAACACAAATTTATCACCTTGCTGCCATTTTATCGGCTGCAGCTGAGCGAAATCCCAGTCTGGCCTGGGAAGTCAACATTGCCGGATTCATGCATGTCCTCGACGTTGCCAGAAACGCATCTTCCAAAGTGCATAAGGTGTATGCTCCAAGTTCTATTGCTGTTTTTGGACCCAATACCCCGGGCAAAAATACGCCCCAGCATACCATTACCGATCCCACAACGGTTTATGGGATTACCAAGCTGGTTGACGAGCGCCTTTCAGATTATTATTTCCTCAATTACGGACTGGATGTCCGGAGTATCCGATATCCGGGACTCATCAGTTACAAAACGCCTCCAGGTGGCGGCACCACAGATTACGCTGTGGATATTTTTCATAAAGTAATCCAGGATGGTGCTTATGTTTCCTTTCTGGGACCTGATACAGCACTTCCCATGATGTATATGCCCGATGCCCTTCGCGGGACATTGGAGCTCATGGAAGCCGATGCCAGCCGGATAAAAATTCGTTCTGCTTACAACCTGACAGCCATGAGTTTTACTCCTGCGGAACTGGCTGCAGAAATTGCCCTTCAGAATGGACCTTTTGACATGCAATACCAACCCGATTTCCGCCAGCGTATTGCAGACTCCTGGCCCGATAGCCTCGATGACAGCCAGGCAGCAGCGGATTGGGGATGGAAGCCGGCCTATTTCCTGCCTGAAATGGTGAAAGATATGTTGCTCAACATCAAGGCCATGGCTAATCAGCCAATTTGATTTTCAGTTTCAGATCCCAATTCCAGACAAGCCGATAAGACCGTTTCAACCCGGAGATTCTTTAGAGAAAGCCTGTCTGAAGCAGGGTCTTGCAAGTTCCCGGGCGGATACAATGCCCTGACCCGTTTGAAAGATTCCGGATAAGGAAAAAATCGTCCCTTTTTGTTGCCATTGCATAGCGCAATCAAAGGAACACCGGCCAGTGCACCCAAATGTGCCGCGGAGGTATCGTTTGAAACCAAAAGGCGGCTTTTTCGCACCAAATCCAATAACTCCGGCAGGGTTGTGCTGCCCGATTTATCCACCATCCAATCCGGGTGACCTGCTTTTTCTTTGATTTCTTCAGTCAACTGCTTGTCCTGAACTGACCCCGCCAGCCAAACGGGGATTTTCCATGCCTCCCATAAGGCTTTGCCCAACAGGGCAAATGATTTGGCCGGCCAGCGCTTACTGCCAGCCGATGCCCCGGGAAAAAACACAAGATAAGATTCCCCGGAAATCATCGGATTCCATCCTGGAAGATCAGGTTCAGAAACCAGAGGCATTCCTGAAAAAATTGCTGCGGATTCAAGATTATACGACCACTCGTGCACAGGTTCCGGATCTGGAACAACCACTTCAGGGAGCCGATGATCAAAATACTTCCGGCTCAGGGCTTTTTCCTCTTTTGGAAAATCTCCGGAGACCATGGTCGGGATTCCTTTGAAAGCCAAAAGCAGGGTTTCTTCGAGCAATGCATGGCGGGTCCGGTTAGGAACCCATACAGAACTGGCCTGAAGTCCGTTCAACTGTTGCAGAAATTGAATTCGAAAATGGACATCCGAAAACCAGGCACTCTTTTTCAACCAGATCCAGTTCAACGATAAATCTTTATCCAGATGCGCTGCAAGTGGTTGCCAGATAGCATTGCCTATTACGGTAATCCGATGGCCCGACCATTTTGGGGAAAACACCACCAACCGCAACGCATCTCTGAATAGCATATAATCACCAATATCATCCACGCGGAAAATGACAAGGTGGTTTTTCCCCATTGCATGGGCCTGGAGGCCGGGCAAGGACATTCTCCAGCTAAGAAGTTTTCTTTCTTTTTTCGGCTTTTCCCAGACAGGCTTCATCTGGTTTCTCCAGAATCTGCTAAGTCTTTCTGTAATGAAAAACATGAAAATCTCTCTTTTGGATGGCTTGAAACTGGTTCAAAGGGTATGGTTGTCTGGCTTGATATCCAAAATAATCAGGCAAGGTCATTTTCATTCCCCTTGTTTTTTCCCATCCGGGTAAAGCAATTCAAATTCAACCCTGCGGTTCAACTGGCGGTCCTGTTCGGTTTTTTCCTCTGCCACAATAGGTTTTGTATCCCCATAACCAATCGCTTCAATCCGGTCTTCGTCCACAAAGCCGCTTTTGGTTAAAAAGGCTTTAATGGCATCGGCTCTGTCCTGACTCAGTTTCAAATTTGCTTTTGGATTTCCATGACGGTCTGTGTGGCCGGAAATACGCAACCGAAAATCGGGATGATCTACCAGGAAATGGAGCACATTATTCAAATCCGAGTGCATTGCTTCCAAAATCTGAGATGAATTGTCTTCAAACTCAATCATGGTAAAACGGATTTTCTGCTTTTTAAAACTGGAGGCCGTTGTATGAATGGTGGTGTCGCCCTTCATGAAAAACATCTTTTCAATCCGGAAAAATTCATCCCCCTGAATGATCAGCAGATAGTTGTTGTTCTTGATCAGGTTGAATTCGAAGGAGCCATCTTCCCTGATGTTTTTAGGGAAAACTTCAATTCCATTGTCCAGATCAATGACCGAAACAATGCCCTTCATCGGGTTTCCGGCCGAATCGGTCAGTGAGCCCGAAAACATACTCGTGCTCAGGGGCTGGGCCTCCATCGGCAGGGGAAAAGAGTACAGGTCAAGGTTTTTCAAATCCGATTCCTCGCTTCTGGCGTAGTAGAGGTTTTTGCTCTGGGCATCTATACTGAAATAATATTCCGATCCTTTCCCGTTCACAAGTGGTCCCACATTGAGCGGTTCGATCCATAGCCCGTTTTTCAGATAGGTTTTGTAGATATCAAAATCCCCGAAGTTCATCAGCTGGCCGTTCGAGCTGAAATACAAAATATTGTAATGAGGGTGAATGAAAGGGGATACTTCATTGTTGCGGGTATTCACCACGGGTCCCAGATTGTATGCCCTCGACCAGGTTCCGTCTTTTTCCTTCACCGAATAGTAAATATCACTTAGCCCAAAGCCGCCATTCCGGTTGCTGGCAAAAAACAAGGTGTCTTCGGTTAAGGACAATGCCGGCTGCGAATCCCAGGCGACCGAATTGACCCCAGCCCCAAGATTTCTTACTTCACTCCAGGTGCCGGTTGGGGTCTGTTCTGCGACATAAATATCGCAATCTCCATATCCGCCAGGTGAGTTGCACCGGACAAAAAACAA
The DNA here is from genome assembly GCA_044375665.1 of Catalimonadaceae bacterium. Taxonomy (GTDB): domain Bacteria; phylum Bacteroidota; class Bacteroidia; order Cytophagales; family Flexibacteraceae; genus CAMDMI01. The sequence continues at coordinate 2,896 of JBIPNA010000161.1, read as the reverse complement.
GGATTTGCCATTCTTGGTCATAATGGCCGAACCTTCATTGTATTGGGTATTGATGTCCCACATCGGAACCGCTTCATCCCAGTATCCCTCGATTCCCCTGCTCAGATAAAGGTCTTCATTGGCTGTATAAGGAGTTAATCCTGAGCTGGTTTTCCTACGGGTCCGCCTTGAAGTAAAAATAAGCGTGTCTTCATTGTGGGCCACAGCCGGCCCATAATCGGGATAGCGGCTGTTGATTTCGGGACCCATACTCAGCAAAACGCCGGTAGGAGGGCGGAGGGTATCAATATTGCGGCGAAACTCTACCAGTTTGTAATAGTAATCGAGGGGAATGTAGGCTGTTTTTCCTTCTTTCTCCAGCGCCAGGTAATAATGCATCACTGTGTCCTGGTTCACATTGTGGCGGTGGTGCTTGAGCACAAGACGGTACATGGCCTTGGCTTTATCCCTGTCGCCCTGCATTTCATACAGCTGGGCCATTCGCCAGAGGTATCGTGTGTCCTTGTAAAAATTTTGAATGCCAAAGCTTTTTACATAAGCCTCCATAAGCGGCAAAACCTTATCGTACTTTTTAAGGCGCTCGAACTTCTGGATCTTTTTAAGCTGGTCTGAATCGTAGAAATAGGGCGTTTTGTTCAGGTTGGGAAATTCAAAAGTAATACCTGAAAAAAACCTGCCCTCCTGGTGGCTTCCCCGCATCCCTGCCAACCTGAATTTGTCTTCTTTGTCATCTTCCGTTTTCTGTGCCTGCAAAAGACTCATTCCTGAAACGGCCATCAGGAAAAAGGTCAATAGCAGACGCATTACGCTCAGATTCATTTTAGGTTGGCAGGCCTTCCCTCAAAAAGAGGAACGGAAGGTCAAAGTAAAAGCATTCGGGCCACTACCAAAGAAAAATTCCTGTAAGTGGTATGGCTTTCTGAGTAAGTAATGTAAAAAACTTCCCGTTCTTGCAGATCTCTTTTCAGGGATCCGGACTTTTTTGCAAACAAGTGGAAATAATGTCACCTGCTTTATTATGGCACAGCGATTGCAACCTGGGCGCCGGACCCCGATAGGGTAAAATCAAAAAGCGCATCGTGAAGGACGTAGTGAAAATAGTATTTGGCGACATGGATACCCCGGACGACCGGGGTGATTTTTTTCCGATTTTTTCATCAGAAGAAGAGGAAGGTATTAAAAAAGAGGATTTCCCGGAGGTATTGCCCATCCTTCCGGTAAAAAATACGGTTCTTTTTCCCGGTGTGGTGATGCCCATTACCGTTGGAAGGCAGCGCTCTGTCAGGTTGGTGAAAAAAGCGTATAAAGGAGACCGGGTGTTGGGTGTCGTCACCCAAAGCACCCCTTCTGAAGAACCCACGCTGGCCGATTTGCACAAAGTGGGCGTTGTGGCTGTTATTTTGAAGATGATTGTCATGCCCGATGGCAGTACCACCATCATCATCCAGGGCAGAAAGAAATTCGAAATTCTGGAAGAAGTACAGCAGGAGCCTTATATGGCAGCCAAAGTACTTTTCTTAAACGATAGCTTTCCGGGAAAGAACAGAAAAGAAGTCAAAGCCATTGTCCAGGCCCTTCGGGACAATAGCCGCCGCATTCTGCAAATGAATCCGGAAATTCCCCGGGATGCCCAGATCGCCATCGACAACATCGAAAGCCCCAATTTCCTCACACATTTTCTGGCTTCAAACCTCAACAACTGCACCATCGAAGAGAAGCAGGAACTCCTTTCCATTCTCGACGGCATGGAAAGAGCCCAGCGGGTGCTGTCCCATCTGCTCAAAGAAGTGCAGATGCTGGAGCTCAAACACGAAATTCAGAACAAAGCGCACCACGATATCGATGCCCAGCAACGCGATTATTTCCTCCGACAGCAGATAAAAGTGCTTCAGGATGAACTCGGAATGGAAAATACCGAGAAGGACATAGAAAAACTTCGCCTGAGGGGAGCAGGAAAAAAATGGTCGGAAGAGGTGGCCCGGCATTTCAACAAAGAACTGGATAAACTCAGCCGCATCAATCCCATGAGCGCAGAGTACCCGGTGCAAATGAACTTTGTGGAATTCCTTGTCGACCTGCCATGGAACGATTATACCAAAGATAATTTCAACCTGAAGCGGGCCAAGAAAATTCTGGATGCCGACCACTACGGACTCGAAAAGGTCAAGGACCGGATCCTGGAATACCTGGCTGTGCTCAAGATGAAAAACAACATGAAGGCTCCCATTCTTTGTTTGTATGGACCTCCCGGGGTGGGGAAAACCTCCCTCGGAAAATCCATTGCAAGGTGCCTGGGCCGGAAATATGTCCGCCTTTCGCTTGGCGGACTCCACGATGAGGCGGAGATCCGGGGACATCGGAAGACTTATATCGGGGCCATGCCCGGAAAAATCATCCAGCAAGTCAAAAAAGTAGAGTCCAGCAACCCGGTATTTGTCCTGGACGAAATCGATAAAATTGGCCGTGATTTCCGCGGCGACCCATCTTCTGCGCTTCTCGAAGTGCTCGATCCGGAGCAGAACAGCACTTTTGCCGACAATTACCTGGAAGTGGACTACGACTTGTCCAAAATACTCTTCCTTGCCACATCCAATGCCCTTGATACCATTCAGCCTGCCTTACGCGACAGGATGGAAATTATTGAAATCAACGGTTATACCCTCGAAGAGAAAGTTCAGATCGCAAGGAAACACCTGGTGCCCAAGCAATTGGTAGAACATGGTTTGGCCCACGACCAGTTGGTCTTCGACCTCAAAGCCATCGAAAAACTCATTGACGGTTACACCCGTGAAAGTGGTGTCCGTTCCCTCGAGCGAAAAATCGGGGACGTGGTTCGGAAGGTGGTCAAAAAAATGGCCATGGAGGAAGAGGCGCCCACCAAAATAGGTCCGGGCGA
>JBIPNA010000160.1:0-7885 GCA_044375665.1 Catalimonadaceae bacterium | reverse complement strand
CGTTTTTTCCGGATTCAAATTTGTATGGCATGCTGCTGGATTGACTGGCATCCTTCATCTTTGGGCCCATAGTCCATTGCCTGTGTTCAGATTGTTTACCATCGTGGGAGCCCGCCCACAGTTTATTAAGGCCGCTGCCCTTAGCCGGGTGTTGCGGACGCATTTTTCCGGGAAGATTTCAGAGTCGATTGTCCATACCGGTCAGCATTACGATGCCGATATGAGCGAGGTGTTTTTCGAGGAATTGGGCATTCCCAGGCCGGACTACCATTTGCATGTAGGTTCGTCCTCGCATGGTGCCCAGACGGGAACGATGTTGCAAAGTCTGGAGCAATTGCTTTTGGACCAGCGTCCAGACGCGGTGCTTGTTTATGGTGATACCAATTCGACCCTGGCCGGTGCCCTTGCGGCCTCAAAAATCGGTATTCCTGTGGTGCACGTGGAGGCAGGGCTGCGCAGTTTCAACAAGGCCATGCCCGAAGAAATCAACCGGATTTTGACAGACCATGTCTCTTCTTTACTCTTCGCACCTACAGGCACAGGCATTGAAAATCTGACCCGGGAAGGGTTTCACCTGAACATGCCGGGAGATGGAAGTCCGGACAAGCCCAGGATTTTCCAATGCGGCGATGTTATGTTTGACAACGCCCTGTATTTCAAATCAAAAGCCGCCGAACATGCCGGATCCTGGTTTGCCGAAACCAAACTTCAGGAGCAAGGCTATTTCCTGGCCACCATCCACCGAAATGCAAATACAGACGACCCGGTCCGGTTGAAGGCATTGCTCCAGGGTCTGGATCAGGTTTCGGTGCAAACCGGTATGCCTGTTGTGTGGCCCCTGCACCCGAGAACCCGAAAAATGCTGGATCAGTTTTCCCAAACCGATGTCTTTTTCCGGGACCTTTCTCCCGAGCGTTTCCGGCTCTTGCCTCCCGCTTCTTATCTGCAAATGGTGCTCCTCGAAGCCCGTTCCCGGATGATCCTGACCGATTCAGGTGGGGTACAGAAAGAAGCTTATTTCTACCAGAAACCTTGTGTCGTGCTTCGCCCCGAGACAGAATGGGTGGAATTGGTCAGTTCCGGAGCCGCTGTACTTGCAGATGCAGATGCCACCCGGCTTATTTCTGCAGTGCATCATTTTCTCTCTGCGCCATACCCGGCCCCGGAAGGCTTTTATGGAAATGGCCATGCGGCTACTTTTATTGCAGAGACCGTTGTCGCGATGCTGGAAAGCCAGAGGGATTCTGCAAATTGGCCTCCCAAATCCTGATTTATGGCCAAGATCGGCGCTCTTCATCCCCGCAACAAAACAAGGAAACGGTCCTGGGCCTGGCTTTTTTGGTTTCTCGTGGTCATTGGACTGATCACCGGCCTACATTTTCGTTGGGGTCTGACGCCATCGCTTGCCCGGCTGCTGAGTCCGTTTGAAGGTGCCTGGCAATTGGTTTACCAGGACTTCCATACCCCGGGTAAGTTTGAGTTGAAAGGCAGGGATGGCAGAATATCCATAGAGCTGGATGCGGACCTCATCCCCAGAATAGAAGCGACCTCCATCCGCGATTTGTTTTATGCACAAGGATTTATCACTGCCCGGCATCGCCTTTGGCAGATGGACTTTCAAAACAGGGCAGCTGCGGGCAGATTGTCGGAAGTAGTTGGCCCCAAAACCCTTGAAATGGATCGGTTTCAAAGGCGGTTTGGGATAACAGAGGCGGCCAGAAGAAGCGGTGAAAAAATGCTACAGGACTCTCTGACCAGGCAAATTCTTCTTGCCTATTCAGAAGGTGTAAACGAGGCGATTGAAGACTGGCCTTCCCGTCAGTTGCCCCTTGAGTTTAAAGTTTTAGACTATGCTCCCGAGCCCTGGATCCCAGAAAATCCGGCCTTATTGCTAAAACTGATGGCCTACACTTTATCCGGGCATACCGATGACCGGGCAATGAGTCTTGCCATGGAGAAATTCGGGAAATCGGTGGTCAATCAGTTGTTTCCCGAAAGAATGGTGGATGAAGAACCCATTATTCCCAAAGGAACCCCATGGAATTTTCAGCCGCTCCCTGTGCCTGGGGTTCCTATATCTCTGGGTTGGACCGACACCACCGATGAGGCCATTCCCCTCAACGAAAAGCCCAAACTCGAGGACGACAACGGCATTGGCTCCAACAACTGGGCTGTGGCAGGATTTCGTTCCAAATCTGGCTATCCCATGCTGGCCAACGATCCCCATTTGGCCATGAAACTCCCGGCTACCTGGTATATGATCGAGCTGAAGGCCCCTGGTTTTCATGCCATGGGTGCAAGTCTGCCGGGCGCTCCCGGTATCATTTCAGGTTTCAATTCCAATTTTGCCTGGGGGGTGACCAATGGTTATCCGGATGTGGCAGATTGGTTCCGGGTTTCCTTCAAAGACAAGGACAGGAAGCAGTACTGGTACAATGAAAAATGGCAGAAAACGTATAAAAAACTGGAATCTATCCGGGTTCGGGGAGGAAAAACTGTTCAGGATACGGTTTACTGGACGGATTTAGGACCCGTGGTATATCTCAAGGGAGAAAAGCCAAAAGAAGATTTTGTACCTACCGGCTATGCGCTTCGGTGGGCCGGACATGATCCTGCCAACGAACTCAAAGCTTTCCTTCGGCTGAATGTCTGCGATTCTGTTTCCCAGGCACCGGCTGCACTTGAGTCTTATGCTTCTCCGGCCCAGAATTTTGTTTGCGCTGACCGGTTCGGGCACATTGCGCTTTTTGCCCAAACGGGAAAAATTCCTATTAGGTGGAAGGAGCAAGGCAAGTTCCTCATGCTGGCAGGATCCCATGAACAGCACTGGCAGGGATACATTCCTTACAGCCATTTGCCCAGGGTCCAGGATCCGGAATCAGGATTTGTAAGTTCTGCAAACCAGGTACCAACCGATACCACCTATCCCTATTACCTGAACTGGAACTATTACAACCTTGAGCGGGCCAGGAGAATCAACCAGATGCTTGCCGGCAACAGGAAACTCGGCATTGCTGATATGGTCCGGATTCAAAATGATACCCGCAATTTATGGGCTGAAAAGGTATTGCCGGATATGCTGAAGGCTGTTTCCAGATTACCCGACCGACCCCGCTGGTTCACCGAGGCACTCATGAAGTGGAATTTAAGAAACGATCCCGGAGAAATTGGTCCTACATTATTCGAAGCCTGGTTTGGGCGTTGGATGCATCTTGCCTGGTCCGACGATTTTACAGACGGAATGCGATTCCCCGACAAGCATGTTTCCTGGCAGATTTTTCTGGAAAAAGACAATTCTTCCTGGTTTGACATCCGAAATACCAAAGCCTCTGAAACCGGCTCCCAATTGCTGGCCATGGCCTTGCATCAGGCAGCAGATACTTTGGAAGCCAGGTATGGTGTCATGGCACAGAACAAAGGCGCTTATGCCTGGGGGCGGACAAAAGCCACAAAGATTCCACATATTGGCAAAATGAAGGGATTGGGAACCGATGTGTTGTTTACCGGAGGAGGCAAAGGAATCGTGAATGCCACTTCCACAGAATCGGGACAATCCTGGAAGATGCTGGTTCAACTGGGGCCTCAACCCATGGCCAAAATGATTTATCCCGGAGGACAAAGTGGAAATCCGGCTTCACCTTTTTACCGTCATTTTGTAGAGACATGGCGTACAGGTGGTTACAGAACGCTCTCTTTCCGAAAATAGCCGAATGGTGCCTGAACTGGACCCGTTGAGATTTCCACAACTGGATCTTTTGCTTCCGCCTCTGGAGCTTGACCAGGCGGGGGAAACCTGGTATGTCAGGGATGGTCTTCGAAGAAAATGGCTTATGCTCACCCCTGAGGAATGGGTGAGGCAACATGTAGTCCATTGGTTGTTGGAAAAAACTGGGGTGCCGCAAGCGCTGATCTCCCTGGAAAGAAAGATGCCTGGACAGTTTAAGGTCCAACATGGACACCGCCAACGCTACGATGTGCTGGTCTATGACAGAAAAGGGGAGGGGCTCCTGCTTGTGGAATGCAAGGCGCCACAGGAAAAGGCGGGAAGTGCTGCCGTGGAACAGGCCATCCGGTACAATCAACACCTGCCCACCCGATATGTATGGGTCACAAACGGACTTACCCACCGGGTTTTTCAACGACAACCGACAGGCTGGATGGTTTTGGGCGGATTACCTGACTTTGAAGAAATGTGCCGGTAATATTTGAAAATCAATAGGTTGAAGTAAAAATCAGAGTGGAGCTTCCTGGGAAGGAACATTCCATGTCCATGCAAGCCATAAGGTGGAAGTTGGGAACAATTCTTCGGGGATTTTCAAAGAAGAATCAAAGGATCAGGATGCATCAGAGGCAGAATTTATCCTTCAAATGCTATTCATTCCGAACCCATTCTTCCCATTTCGCACAGGGAAAACCGGAGATTTCCGGACCACAAAGGCAGATAAAATAAGTCCAGGAAAAATAATTGCCGGATGAGACAGGTTTTTGCAAAGAATCTATTTTCCCGGCTTAATTTTTCACCCTAATTCCGGCCCTTTGTTTTTCCGTTTTCAGTTCACCAGAAAAAGCTCTTTCCTGATTTTTCCGCATAAGGCGCATCGATACCCCTTTTTCCAAATCCCCGTTCTATGAAATCCGCATCTTTGGTTTCCCGGTTGCTGAGAAACCATGTTTTCCTTTTATCGGCCGGTTTAGTGCTGACCAGCCTCTTCATCTATTTTTCTATGGCCAGCAAAAAGCCGGCGCTGAAAAGCAGCTCTGACCCTGGATTTTCCAATTATGTCCAGGCCTACACGGGTGGTTTGATCTCCAAAATGGCGGTCATTCGTGTCCAGTTGACACCTGGATTTGCCGACAGCCTGAAGAATCCTGACCTGGGGGAAGAAATTCTGGAATTTGAGCCGGCCATTTCTGGTGAATACCGTTGGCGGGAAGGCCATATTCTGGAATTTTTTCCAAATGATCCCCTGCCGCATTCCACTGTCTTTCAGGCAACGCTTCACTTAAATAAGGTAAAGGAACTACCTGAGGCTTTTTCAACATTTTACTTTCATTTTCAGACCTATAAGCCAGGTTTTGCCTTTGATGAGCCTGAAGTGGAAGCCCCGCATCCGCTCGATATGGTTTTTCAAAATGTCAGGTGCAGTTTCAAATCTGCCGATGTGGAGCGCAATGCCGACATTGAGAAATTGGTGGAAGCCCGGTTGGGCAATCAGAAGCTTTCCATAAAATGGGAACACGACAGCATCGGAAAAACCCACCTTTTGTCCATCGACAGTCTGCGTCGGGAACGTTATGAACAAACCCTGGTGCTTACCTGGGAAGGTTCCCGCCTGGGATATTCCGGAAATGGCCGGAAAGAAATTTCAATCGCCCCCAAATCTGCATTCAGGGTAGAGCATGCCCGAGTTGTGGAAGGCGTGGAGCAATATGTCTCCATCCGCTTCTCCGATCCCCTTGATGCGAGGCAGGACCTCACGGGTCTTGTCCGGTTAGACACTTTTTCGGCAAGCCAGGTCCGTGTGGGGATAGATCGCAACGAAATCAGGGTCTATCCTCCACATCATCTTTCAGGAAATCTGGGCTTGAGGGTTGAGTCTGGTATTCGAAATGCGACGGGAGAATCGCTCAAAGAGACTTTTTCAGAAACCCTGATTTTTTCAGACCCGAAGCCTTTCGCTGCTTTTCTGGGAAATGGCGTCATCATCCCCAACAGCCCAACCCTGGTTTTGCCCTTTGAATCGGCATCCCTAAGCGCTGTAGACGTGGTGGTGCTCCGGATTTTCGAGTCGAACGTCGAGCAGTTTTTACAAATCAACAGCTTAAACGGAGGTGAAGAAATTCTTCGGGTAGGTCGGCCGGTGGTTCGGACAACCCTGAGGTTGGACGACAATCCTTTACTGGACCTGAGAAAAACCAACCGTTTTGCCCTCGACCTGAGCAAACATATGAAGGCTGAACCGGGAGCCATTTACAGGGTAAAAATTTCTTTCAAAAAGGCTTATTCTTTATACCGTTGCTTCAACGAAACCACCTCCGAACAAACAGAAAAATCGGAAACCACCGGAGAGGCTGCCGAGGAGCCTTTTGATACAGAAAGCTGGTATTCAGATCCTTTGGGGGAGGGTGACTATGAAGATTATGACTGGGAAGAAAGGGATGATCCCTGTTCTCCATCTTATTTCAACGGCTCCCGGTTCCCAATCCGCAATGTCCTGGCTTCCGACCTGGGCATTATTGCAAAAAAAGGCCTGAAGAACGATTTCCTGGTAGCAGTCAATGATCTGAAGACCACCCAACCCATTTCTGGTGTTGAAGTCCGCATTCTGAATTTCCAGCGCCAGACCATTGGACAGGGAATCACCGGAAATGATGGAATGCTGAACGTCCCTGTTTCAGGGAAAGCATTTTTATTGGTAGCCAGAAAGGGGAGTCAAAAAGGGTATTTGAAACTGGATGATGGCAATTCCTTATCCACCAGCAGGTTTGACATTCAAGGAGAGGCTGTTTCCAAAGGGCTGAAAGGTTTTCTGTTTGGAGAACGCGGTGTCTGGCGACCCGGAGATTCTCTTTTTCTTCAATTCCTCCTCGATGACAGAGCTTCGCCTTTGCCAAAAGGCCACCCCATTGTATTTGAGATGTTTACCCCTCAGGGCCAGCTGTACAAAAGATTGGTACAAACCAACCCGGTTGGAAGCTTTTATTCTTTTACAACAACGACAGGTTCAGACGCCCCGACCGGTACCTGGGAGGCCAGGGTGAAGGCGGGTGGGGCTGTGTTTACCAAAGGAATCCGGATTGAGATGGTTCAGCCCAACCGGCTGGCCATTCAGCTTGGTTTTCAGGATGCTTTCCTGACAAAGGGCCAAAAGTTCATGGCCAATCTCAACTCGAAATGGCTTCATGGAGCCCCGGCCCGAAATCTGAAAGCCACGGTTGAAGCCAGTTTTACAAAGACACCTACACAGTTTAAATCCTTTAAAAACTATGTTTTCGACATGCCCGGCGCAAAGTCAGAACCTGAAAACGAAATGGTATTTGAAGGCCAGCTGGATGCTGAGGGTAACACCCGGATAGAGCATGAACTTAAAGCCGGAGAGGAAGCATCAGGCATGCTCATGGCCAATATGCTGACAAGGGTTTATGAGTCTGGCGGCAGCTATAGTATCGACAGGTTTTCAATTCCCTATCATCCTTTCGATGTGTATTTTGGAATCCGTACCCCTGCTTCTGAAGGAATATCCGGTGAACTCCCAACCGACTCCAGCCATGAAATTTCCATTGTAGCCGTGCAGCCTGATGGTCAGCTTTCTGCTCAGGACCGCCGGGTGCGGATCCAGGTATATAAACTGAACTGGCGGTTCTGGTGGGATCGCTCCGTAGAAAACCTGGGCTCATTCACCGAAGAAGATTATTATGAACCTGTTCAAACAGATGAAATCGATCTGGAAGGAGGCAAAGGCAACTGGAAGCTGAGGGTAAACTATCCCGAGTGGGGTCGGTATCTGGTGAAGGTTACCGATGTGGAGTCCGGAGGGCACAGTACTGGCCAGGTGGTGTATCTGGACTGGCCTTCCTGGTACGGAAGGGCACCCAAAGACGGCCCGAATGAAGCAGCTTTTCTCCCCGTAACTGCCAGCAAAGAGACGTGTAAAACCGGAGAGGAAATCCTCCTCACTTTCCCTTCCGGTCAGGGAGGGCGGGCATTGGTTAGTCTGGAGAACGGAACCCGGGTGGTGAAAACATTCTGGACGCCCACTCAGCCCGGACAAACCAGGTTTCGCTTCAAGGTTACCCCGGAAATGGCGCCCAATGTGTTTATGCATGTTTGTGTTCTTCAGCCCCATGGCCAATTGAGCAATGACCTTCCCATCCGGATGTACGG
>JBIPNA010000159.1:0-7900 GCA_044375665.1 Catalimonadaceae bacterium | reverse complement strand
CGCCAGGGAGTGCTTGGTGAGGGTCTGATAATTTTTTTCCCTTTCCACAGCAATTCCGGTAAGCTTGCAAGCCATATTGACCAAAGTAATTTCGGAAGTTGCGGCTACATGCGATTCTTTATGAAATAAAGAAATAACGGCAAGCAACTCCTCTTTCTGCCCCAAAACCGGCACGCTCCAGCTGGACTTAATTCCGGCCACTTCTGCCGCCGCAAGCTTGTCTTTCCAACTTGGATCCTCATATACATCAGGAGCCTGGACCATATCTTTTGCCAGGGCCGCCGTACCAACCGTTGTTTGGTTCTTTCCGGCCTGAAGTTTCTGAAAATAAGCAACAAAATTTAATGGTAGCCTTGGACCGGATGAAAAAGAAAGGGAATTAGAATACTCGTCGTACAAATGAATTGCAGGCAAAGCCTCAGGCATAAACTGCTGTAATTTTGCGCAGATACGGTCGAGGACGGTAGGAAGGCTTTCACCTTTGGCAATCAGCTCCAGTATGTCCTTTTGATGGTTGATTAGTCGTTCCGATTGTTTCTGTTGGGTAATATCCGTGGCATAAATGTTGATATATTCCCCTTTAGGCACATATACAAAGAGGAGCAGAAAATATCGGTTTTTAATATTCAGGCTCAGGGTAAGTGTCGGCTCAAGGGGCGTGAGGTTGGAGAGCCTGTCGCGGAGATTATTTGGAATGCTGTTTTCGTACTTTGGCCTCCACTCATTCAAAAAGATACTTGCTGCTTTGTTGGCATACAGTATTTCTCCCCCTTGAGAAATACGCAAAGTAGGGTGTGGGGCTTCGGAGGGAAACTTGGCCAGATTTTCAATCTGGCGCTGGTCGGTTACGGTTTGGGTAATGTCGCGGACTACCGCCAGGTGGTTACCGGGAAGATAATTGGCTTTGGCCTGGTATTCAATGTATTTGATGCTTAAAAACTTGTCGATAAACTTGTATCTACCCTGCAACTCTCCATTATTGAGAAACTGCTTTAGGTTATCCCTGAGCTGTTGACGCTCTTTTGGTTGGACAAGATGGTGGACAAAATATTCCCCGATTTTATCCAGCCGAAGGGAGTAAATCTCGCTTGCCGCTTTGTTGGCGTCTAAAATCTTACCTTCATCGTCGAAGATGATGATGGCATCAAGCGATTGCTCGAACAAGCTCCGGTACCGGGTTTCACTGGCTTTAATCTGCTTTTCAAAAGAGAACTTCTGAATTACGGTCCGAATGGTGAGATCGAGGTCCCTTTCCTGAAATGGCTTTAATAGGTAACCAAATGGATCTGAGAGCTTTGCTCGCTCAAAAGTACGTTCATCTGCATAGGCAGTCAGGTAAATGATGGGCACATCCATTTGTTGATGGATGAGTTCGGCCGTCTCAATTCCATCGATTTCGCCATCGATCATAATGTCCATCAAAATCAGATCGACTGGTTGGGATTTGACGATCGCAATGGCCTCTTTTCCGGTTGAGACGCTGGCTACAACGTCATAGCCCATATTTTGGAGGCGGATTTCTAAGTCTTTGGCAATAATTTTTTCGTCTTCTACAATGAGAATCCGATGACCAGCGGGGTTTTGCATGCAGTGCTATTTCGTACTCTGTAAATCAGCCACTTGCCTTAATTTAGGGTGCGGTAGGCAGCGGATACAATTACGTAAGAGCTCAATCGGGAAACCTGACGTTTTAAGGCAATTTCTAATATGCCTCTCAAAGATTAAAAATTGTTCAAAACAGCCTTGCTCAGGTTATCAAGACATAGGGAGATGAATGATTTTTTTGGTTTCAAAAAAAGGTTCTTCGAGGTAGTCAGCCAGGCTATAAATTTTCGGTTTCTTTTTTTCTACAGCCTTTAATTCTTCCTTCAGATCGCCCCCTTTCCACATCAGCAGACCATTTCGAAGATCATGGTTAAAATGTTTGGCAAACTTCCCCTGAGTCCAACGCACAAGGTCCTCTGCTGGCGCAACTGCCCGTGTTACCACAAAATCGAAAGTACCGGAAACCGATTCAGCCCTTCCATTAAATACTTTTACATTGGAAAGGTTGAGTTTCTGAACCTGATCTTCAACCACCCTTATCTTTTTGCCGATAGAATCAACCAGTAAGAATTGGACTTCCGGAAACCAAATGGCCAAAGGCAACCCTGGAAAGCCTCCGCCGGTTCCCAGATCCATTACTTCTGTCATAGGTTTAAAGGAAAAGAAAAGGGCCAGTGCCAGAGAATGTAAAATATGGCGTTCATACAAGTTTTCCATATCGGATCTTGAAACCAGATTTATTTTATCATTCCACTCCAGATAGCCCTGATGGAGCAATTCCAGTTTTTTTATTTTCTCCGGATCCACGTCCGGAAAATATTTCAGGATTAAATCAGACTTCATCTGAAAGGTGATTTTTTGAATCGAGAATATGATAGGAAAATGCCTGGGCCTTATCAGAAAACATGGGCTTAACCTTAGACCAAAGTCCCCTGAAAAACTCAGAATGGCGGTAATGGTCCAGAGCTTCCTGGTTTGTCCAATGGCTTAGGGTAGCCAGATGACCTGGGTCCTGATCAAGCTGGAGCAGCTGCACAGAAATACAACCAGGATTTTCCAGTATTTTTTTTTGATGTGTTGCAAAGACTTCCAGGAATACGGGGACCGTTTCCGGACGAAGGTGCAACTGAACAACCCGGACCAACATAATTTTTTGCGGCAAATTGGGGAAAATCCCACAACCCTCCTACTTTTACGGCCCGCTTGAATCATTAGCTCAGCTGGTTTAGAGCACTACCTTGACAGGGTAGGGGTCACTGGTTCGAATCCAGTATGGTTCACTTTAATGGTCAATGTTTTGATTGGCCCAATCCTATCCATTACCGATGCTTTTTCTTCGTAAAATTGCATCAATCCGGATTTTAATTCCATACAGAAATGCTTGGGCGCCTTTGGCAAAAATGGAAGACTTACCGGGCGGAGCAAGCCAGAAACCGGTTCTATGAACGACGACGAAAAAAACTTCTGAACCGGCAGTTTGCGATCATTGCGAATAATTGCTGGGGAGGTGAAATCTATAAGTATTTCGATCTCCCATTTAATTCTCCATTTATAGGGTTATTCCTGTTTCCAGACTGCTTCCTGACCTTACTTGAAAATCTGGATGCGCTCGATCTGGAAAGCATAAAGGTGGGATATCAATCAAAATATTATGAAAATGATTGTGCCTACCCCGTTGGGATCCTGGAACATGGCATAGAAATTCATTTCCTTCATTACAAGAGCCTGGAAGAAGCGCAGTCAAAGTGGAAACGCCGGGCGCAAAGACTAGCCCAAATTCCTGGAGAACGGAGGTATTTCAAATTTTGCGATCGGGATGGGGCTACTCTGGAACACATGAAGCGTTTTGAGGAAATCCCCCAAAAAGCAAAAATCGGATATTCTGTGCTGCCCCTCCCCTACCGCTGGTACAAAAGCTCCCGACCTGATCCAAAAAATCCAAATCAGGTAGACGATGGTGTTAAGTTGTTTGAATATGAATTGGAAAATGGGTTCAATCCCATTGATTGGATGAACCTGGATTTCAAATAGCCAGTTATTCGAAACGAAGGGCTTCCACGGGGTCAAGGCGGGAAGCTTTAATGGCTGGATATAATCCAGAAAAAATCCCTACTGTTATACACAAGCCGAGCCCCATGCCCATCCAGAGCCAGGGCACAATAAATTTCCCGCCACCCAAGAAAACAGATACTGCATTTCCCGCTGCCAACCCAAGGAGAATACCCATTAAACCGCCGAGAAGGCAAATCACAATGGCCTCAGTAAGAAACTGAATTCTGATTTTGAGCGGTGTAGCCCCCATCGCTTTCCGAAGACCGATTTCATGCGTTCTCTCTGTGACAGAAACCAACATGATATTCATCAGCCCAATGGAAGCACCCAAAAGGGTAATGAGTCCGATTCCAAAACCTGCAATGCGCAGACTTGTCGTAACTTTTTGAATGGAGCTGGCCAGAGAAGCACTCTGGACAATCTCAAAGGAGTCGTCCCGGTCAGGCGGATCGTGTCGGACTGTCCGCATAATTCCCCGGGCTTCGTCCATTGCTTTGCTTAAAAACAGTGGATCAGAAACCACCGAGGTTACTTCATAGCTAAGTTCCTTCCCGGCTCCCAATTGCTCCGCCTTTTTTATCGGAACCACAAATGCCCTGTCAGCTCCTGATCCATTGGCAACTGAACCTGTCTTTTTCAGCAAGCCAATCACCTTGAACTGCATTCCCTGGGCCTGAATTATTTTGTTAACCGGACTTTCATTTTGAAATAAAACGGAAGAAAGTTCGGGGCCTATGACACAAACGGGCATTCCAAATTCCATTTCGGTGGCAGAGAAAACCCTTCCTTCTACCAGATCCATCCCTTTCGCAAAAAAGGCGTTTTCGTTTCCGCCAAATACATTGATGTTGGGATTGCTCTTTACATTTCCATATTTAACCTCGGTGTTCCAGGAAACCCGAACATAAATGGCGACGGTTGCCCGACTTCCCATTTTTTCTTTAAACCGCATGGCTTCTGCCAAAGAGATTTTCGGATAACGACGGGCTTCCATTCCCCGCTTTCGCCTTCCGGATTTGGCATAAGCAGAGATGTCGAAAGAGTTGGCTCCCAAATCCTCCATTCCATCATAAACGGACAGCTTGATTCCATCGATGGCAGTCAAAATTCCTACAAGTGCTGTAATTCCGATCCCGATAATCAACCCGGTAAGCGTCGCTCTCAGAGGATTCATCCGGATGCTGGCCAGAGCCTCAGAGATATCGTTGATGGAAAAAAGTTTTGTCATTAAGTTCAGCTTTACTCCCAATCAATTTTGATCCTGTTGTCCTCTGGCCTGATGTCTGTCAACACATTCAGTGGGTCCAGAGCAGCATAAACCGGCTTCTCCCTGGAACGAAGCGTGACTTTTTGCCCAGATTTGAGCTCAAACCTGTCCATAAAAAGGACATGTCCCTTCTCCTTTGGCACCTCTTCTGTAAGCAAGGCCAAACCGATTTTTCCCTGAAAAGGCACATTTCTTTCGTTGCTTCCCAATGTATCGACATACATTTTACCCAGTTCAACCTGAACTTCAACCTGGTAGCCCCCATCGGCCGACTTTCTGCCTTTGGCTGAAACCATTTTATTTTTGAACAGCGTGATTCGCTTTAACTGATCATCAGCAAGGGGTTGAAGGTTGGCAGGCAGGAACTCCTGAAGACCTTTGTAAAAATCGACCGTGGTTGGATACGGCCTTTCAGCAAAACGATATTTTCGGACAAATGAGCCAAGAAACTGGTTCATTCGCTCCTCGCCCATCAGTTCCATTACCGAATACATGGCCATGGATCCCTTGTTGTAGTAGGCATAGGATTGCATTTCAATTTCCATCAACGGATTTTCCTTTTCCTTTTCAGAACTTCTTCCCGAAAGATAACCCTCAAGTTCCCTCCTGAGAAACCTGCCCATCAAAGTTTCGCCGTACCGCTTTTTCATCACCATAAGCGCTGAGTATTCTGCCATTGTTTCGACAAGAAACTGCGCACCACGGGCCTCAGCAGGCAGAATCTGGTGCCCCCACCACTGGTGCGCCATTTCATGTGCCGTTACAAAATATACATAATCAACAGCTTCTTTCTCCTGCAGGTTGGCAATAAAACCGATCCCCTCGGAAAATGGTATGGTATTGTCGAATGACTGGGCAAAACTGGAGTATCGGGGAAACTCAAGAATCCGCACCTGTTTGTGTTGGTAAGGACCAAAATGGGTTGTATAATATTCGAGAGAATGCCGGACAGATTCGGCCATTTTCTTTACGTTAAAAGTATGCCATGGATGATGGTAAATTTTGATGTCGATGTCTTTCCACTTTTCCTCATAAACTGCATACCTGGCAGAAAGGACCGAATAGAAATTGGTGATAGGCCGGTCCATTTTGTAATGGAAGTATTTTCTGCCGTTGTCTGTCCATTGCTTAACAAGATATCCGGGAGCGATGGCAATCTGATCTGGCGAAGTTGAAAGAACGGCCTCAAACCCAATGTGGTGGTTAATATTGTCAAACAAATTGTGCCCGATGGCCTGTGAGTCGAGTGGATTGGGCATAGGTTCTAATTTTGGTAACCCATACTCCTTTCGCTTGTCTTCATCCTGTAAAATGTAGGAACCATTCAATCCCATAGATGGCCAGTAGGCATTGTTGAAAAATGTTCCGTTACCCTTTACCGGACTTTCATTTTCGAAGCCTGTAAAGGCAAGCTTCATTTCAAAATCGAGTTGAAAAGAGTCTCCAGGGGTAAGAGAAGCAGACAGTTTATAGGCACGTATCCCTTTCTCCGGATCTTCGAAAACCAGACGGGCCGGACGTGAAAGCTTAAACCGGGTGACCTTTCCTTCTGGCTGAATGTTGAACCAAAGGGTGTCAATTTTTTTGGGATGGGGATTGTAATAAGCAAAAAGACTACTCAGCGTCATGCTCCCATTTTCAGGAAACATGTCTGCACCAATTTTCACTTTTGACAAAGAGGGGTGAAAACTATCCTGCAGGTAATTAAAGCGCTTCTCATATTCCACCATTTTAGCCTCTTGTTCTTTTGAACCAACAAAATGGTCTACTACCACAGAGTTGTAGTAAATGAAAAATCCAGACCCGATCATGGCAAAAACAGGCAGGAATAAGGCTGCCTTCGACAAAGCCGAACCCTGATATCGTTGAATTCCCATTCGGATACGGGACCTGAAGTCAGACTCAGCCCCACGGATCCGCAGAAAATACCCAATGGCAAGCAGGAAGAGGGACACCAAAACCCAATGGAGTAGATATGCCTGAAAACCGGGAATAGCATCCCCAAAACCATTCATATCACTGTACTTGTAAGAAAGTCCGCTTCCAAACCGAAACAAAGGGTGTTCGAGTTTCAGGTAGGGCATGCCCATAAAACTCATGTAATAAAGAAGAATAGCTGCATGGCCCGCATACTTATTGCTCAGGCTATTCTGAATGGAAAACGCCAGAGCAGCAATCAGCCACATTCTGGGCAACTCAAACAAAATCAAGGTTTTGAAATACAGGCCAATCTCATAGTTGAAATACCCTTTGAAGGTCTGAACGCCCAGGCCAACAATTGGAACCAGAGCCAACAAAAAAACCGGAACCAAAAGAAGCGATGCAAATTTGGACCAGAAAACCAGGGCATTGGAAGTAGGGAAAGCATCATAAATTCCTTCCATATGGAACTGTTTTTCCCGCCAGACAATTTCCCCGGCCAGAAAAATAATGACAGCTATACTGAGGATATTGAACATGTTGGATGTGATGGACTCCAACATGATTCCTGTAACAGGATAAATTCCGGTATCATAAGCACGGTCTGCATACCAGGAGTCAAAAGACATGTATAAACCGATGGCAAAAAGCAGGGCCAGAAAAATCCCGTTTCTAAGGGTTTGGCGGGTTTCTAAAACCCAAAGACTTAGGAAAACCCGAAACGGAGATGCAGGACTCTTCCGAATATCCGGCTGCCTTACAGGACGATCGTCTTCCTTCAAAGCTGACTGGACCTGCTTCCTTTGGCGGGCAGATTCTGCAACCGGACTCATCCGGAATTTCAAAATGGTAACAAAAAGGAATAGGGAACCGATTCCCATCCAAAGGACTCTGTTCCACAAAAAAGGTCCTTCAAATGGAATCAGCAGGGTATTCTGCTGCGCAATCGACCAGTACTCGGTCAATCGGCCAGCAGCAGTCAACCCAAAGGGATCAAGCATTGCAGCCAGGAACTTATTCTCAAGATCCGAAAGCAGGCTTAATGCGATGGAATACAGGACGATAAATGATATGGCCACTATGTAGGCATACATCATTTTCCTGGTAAGGGAAACC
>JBIPNA010000158.1:0-7933 GCA_044375665.1 Catalimonadaceae bacterium | reverse complement strand
ATTTTGTTCGGGATTTAACGAATGTGGAACGATCACTTTGTGTGTGCTCTGTACGTTTGCGCATTTTGCCTACGCCTTTTGAGTTCGGACCTGAAGCGAATCGCCCTCCACTGAAGCGGCGGCGGTTGAGATTGTTGTTTGCGATGGCAATATTCCAACGCCTCAGGCGGAATCGACAGCGTAATTCCGATATCCTATTATTTTCAATAAACTATCTTTAACCCCAGAACGTACCATCCAAATTGCTTCACAACCGACACCAAAGGGTAAACGGAGTCAAGGTTTTTTTCCCGGAGACCAGGAAGTTAACAGGACTTAGGAATGTTCTGGAATTTTAAATTTTAATCTGGAGTAGCAAAGATCCTTACCCATTTCCTGATGATCAATCCCCATCCTGGCTGATTTCCCAGAATGCCTGGTCGTTGAGCGCCACACGGCCTTCCCGGTAAAGGGCTCCAAGTGCTTTCTTGAAGGTTTTCTTGCTCATCCCCAGTTTTTCAGCAACCACTTCAGCGGGAGTTTTGTCTCCCAGATTCAGACGTCCGCCAGCTTCTTTCAGTTTTTTCCAAAGGGTTTCAGTTGCATCGTCTACAGCAGCATAGCCCGGTTTTCGGAGGAGGAGGTCCAGCTTGCCATCTTCCCTTACCTTATTTACCCATGCCTCTCGCTTATCCCCGATTCTCAAAGGTTCAAATGTCTGGTTAAAATACAGCAGCCCCGAAAAGAACCGGTCTGCCAGTACCAAATATCCCAGTTCTATCTGCTCCATAACCAGTATTTGTACCTGACTTCCTTTCACATATTCATCCACAACAGGCTTCATGCCTTTTTTCCAATTCATGGTGGCCTGTAATTTCCCGGTCCGGTCGTTCTTGATCAGCCTGACAGCTACCAGCATGCCCAGGTGAACGGAACCCACCAGTTCGCTCAGGGGTAAAACCAGTTCCTGGTCCATTTCCCAATCCAGCCGGTATCCTCCACGAATTTCTTCAGCGACCTGCAGAAAATCTACCTCATCCAGGCCCAGAGGTGGTGGATCCAGACTCGCCAGCCAGCTTCCATTGGGGCCACGGTCCAGAATAAAAACCGGAACCACCTTGTCTTTTCGGAAAGGATGTCTGAAATCTGGCTTCACCAGAATTTGTATGTCCGGATAAGCGTCCGAAACCATCACCAGACCATCTGGTGTAATCCGATCCATCCGACATTCAATTTGCATTCCGGCCTCCATCATGGTTTTAATTGTATGGTTTGTGGTTTTCCTGTGGTTCCATGTGGCTCCTGAATATGCAACAGGGTTGATAGGGTAGGAGCGATATCTTCTATGTGCATGCCTTCAGATTGACTGCCCGGTTTTATTTTCCAGCCATAAACCAAAAAGGGCACATGGGTATCGTATGTCCACGGTGCGCCGTGCGTTGTTCCCTTGGCACCTTCTTTATCCATGATGCCTGGTTCTAAAATCATCTGCACATCTCCAGACCTTTGGGGAAAATAACCCGCTTCATAGGTTTCCAGATGCGGGGGCTTTGGAAACGGGGGAGTTCCGTCCCAGGGAAAGGCACGATGGACAAATCCTTTTGTTTCGAGAAACCGGCTCCATTCCTGAAGAACCTCGCTTCGGCTGAGCCTGAGTTTCTGGCATTCGGTTTCATTCAGATACACCTGAAGGTTTTCGATATGCTCCACGAGGTTGGCCGAGCCAAACCGGGTCGCAGAAAACTGACGCAGGCTATCCTTTACTTTTTTCTCGTCAAACAACCCGCCAGGCAAGTGGTGATTTTGCAGAAAAGCAGGAACATCCAGGATGCCATGGTCGGCAGTCAGGAATACAAGGTACCCACCCTTGCCTACTTCGGTATCGAGGAAATCCAGAAAACGTTCAATATCGCGATCCAGCCTAAGGTAAGTATCCTGGGTTTCAATGGCGTAGGGGCCATGGGCATGGCCAACCACATCGGTGCAGGAAAAGCTAACAGAAAGGAAATCAGTCCATTCGTCCTTTCCCAGGCTTTCACCTTTAATGAGGGCCTGTGCCGCCAAAGCCGTCAGGTTATTTCCAAATGGGGTCTTCCTTATGATTTCATAATCTCTGCCTTGAAATGCTTTTGACAAAACATAGGGAAAAACCGGTTGGCTATGGCCGGGAAAGCTTTCTTCCCAGGGAGCCAGATCCGCATGGCTTTCTGTATATTCGGATATAGGCAGCAATGGCTTCCAGACAGAATCTTTCACCCATTTCTGAGCCCGGTTTTCAGCATTGAATTTCTGCAGCCAATCGGGAAGTTTTCCGCCCAGCTCCCGATACCAGGTGCTGGAAACGAAGTGCCCTGTAGGTGCTGCAAACCAAAAAGCTGCGTTTGCACCCCCGCCGGCCGGCAAAATAGCACCCCTGTCTTTAATGCTGATCCCAAAAGACTTTCCCCTGAAATTGTCAGACAATCGAATCTGGTCGCCCAAAGTTGTGGTCCTTAAGTTCCTGGGCGACATCTTGCCTTCAGCAGAACTGGTTCCCAGGCCCCTCGCTGTATCGTCCTGGGTGCAGTACATACCTTTTCCGGTTTTCTTGTCAAACCAATTGTTGCCTACAATCCCATGAACGGCCGGTGTAGTTCCGGTAAAAACAGAAGCATGACCAGGTCCGGTATAGGTAGGTGCATAGGAATATCTGCAGTTTTCAAATGAAAAGCCATCTTCAAGAAGACGTTGAAAACCTCCTTTTGAATACTTTTTGCTGAAGCGATACAGGAAGTCATACCGCATCTGATCCACCACAATGCCCACAACCAGACGTGGTTTGGGTTGGGGAAGGGGAGAAGTCTGGGCATTTATAACCAGACTCCAGGTACACCAAACCGCAAGCAGCAAAATAAAAAAAGTGTTTTTTGTTGGGGACCGAAGAAGTCTTTGCGGAAACAAATTCATAGGCTGGAAACGTCTTCGCAAAAGAGCATTTTTTCCCGTTTGGCCCTGTCGTTTTTCCGAAACTTCCTCCTTTGTAGTCGGGTTTCGGCAGACCCGCTTATTTTTGCGCCCCACAATGCTTGATCAGGAACCTGAAATTTCTACCCGACCACTTGCGCAATTGCTGGTAATAGCAGGATTGGCCATGTTGGGTATCCTGATTTTTTCAGGACTTGGTTTGGCTGCAATGCGGTTTTGGTTGCCGGAAGCGGGTAGTTCCCCGCAAGGATTCCCCAACCTTCAGGCATTGGGTTCAGACGGAAGGACTGCCTTACTCCTGGTTCAGGGTCTTACCCAACTGGGTGGATTTCTGGTCTTCCCCATGTTTGTTTACCTGCTTTTGCCCGGTACTTCTTTCGAGCCAAAGTATTCCATCTCTCCCAATCTCACGATTTTACTCCTCATTGTTGGACTTGCAATGCTCATGATGCCGGTAAACAGCTGGCTTGCGACTTTGAATCAATCGGTACAACTGCCTTCTTTTTTGAAGGGTTTTGAAAAATGGGCACATGACCGGGAATCTGAAACGGAACAACTCACGCTTTTTCTGGTCGATTTTGACAATCCTGCCCAGGCAGTGCTGGGTTTTGTGGTCATTGCCGGAATTGCAGGGATTACGGAAGAATACTTTTTCAGGAAACTGGTTCAGCCCCGCATTTTCGGTATGACAGGCAACATACATCTGGCGGTTTGGATGACGGCTTTTATATTTTCAGCCATCCATGTTCAGTTTCTTGGACTTATCCCCAGAATGGCACTGGGAGCACTTTTTGGTTATTATTATGTATGGACCGGAAACATCCGGCTGGCTATGTTTGGCCATTTTCTCAACAACAGCATAACCCTGGCCGGGATTTATTTGTACCGCCTGGAAATAAGCCCGATTAATGTGGAAGACCCCCAGCAGATTCCCTGGTACCTTGGCCCATTGGCAGCAGGAGTTACCTGGAGCCTTTCTGTGATGGTGAAAGATGAGGCCGACAAAATCCGAAGTCGGAAAAAACAGTTGGTACAAGTCGAAAACAGATCCAATTTCTAAATATTATGGCCTCTTCTACTTCATCTTTATCCAATTTACAGATTCGAATTCTGGTAGCCATTGCAGGCATCGCCGTGTTTATGGGCATGCTTTGGATCGGTTGGGAGGGAACCATCGCCTTATTTGCAGGAATACTTGCCCTCAGTTTGTGGGAGTTTTATGGCTTATCTCCATTTCGGTTCCCTTTGGCCTGGAAATTACTGGGCACCATGCTGGGAATCGGTTTGTTTTTCTTCCTGCTGGTTATTTCAATGGAAAAGGGCCCGGGTCCCTTCAGACTTCTTTTTTTTCTTTCACCAATACTTCTTATTCTATTGGTTTTCAGTAAAATAGAACGACCCTTCGAAACACTTTCCTGGATGGTAGGAGGGTGGTTTTACCTCGTCACCCCATGGATTTGTATGGTCCTGATGGTGTTGGATGCCACAGAGTTGAAAAGCACACTGCTCGGTCTTTTCGGACTTCTATGGATGGCCGACTCCGGGGCCTATTTTGCAGGAAGGAGTCTTGGAAAAAACAAGCTTCTGCCAAGGGTTAGTCCCAAAAAGACATGGGAAGGTCTGGCAGGTGGACTTGCAGCAGCATTATTGCTCGCCTGGGCTTTAGGTCAATTTTTTTCGCAGGATTTTAGTCCGCAGCAATGGTTGGTTCTGGCTGTTTCAACCACATTGGCGGGAACTTTGGGCGACCTGGCTGAATCTGTGTTAAAACGCAGCCTCGATTTGAAGGATTCAGGAAGCTTGCTTCCCGGACATGGAGGCTTTCTCGACCGGTTTGATGGCCTTTTTGTGGCAGCGCCGGTAAATCTGATCATCATGACATTTTTCTTTTAATATGACTGAGCCTGCCTGGTTTGAAAACTGGTTCGATTCAGACTATTACCACCTTCTTTACCAAAACAGGGACGAAAAGGAAGCCGAAGCTTTTGTCTCAAGACTCATGCAAAACCTTGATCTTCCAAAAGGAAAAAGGGTTCTGGATCTTGCCTGTGGGAAAGGGAGACATTCCATTTTTTTGAATAGCCTGGGTTATGAAGTAGTAGGTGTTGACTTGTCTTCCAATTCCATTCAGCTCGCCAGGAAGCATGCCCGGCCAGGTCTGAGCTTTAAAGTAGGCGACATGCGGTTGCCTCAGGGCAATGAAGATTTCGACCTGATAGTCAATTTGTTTACCTCTTTTGGTTATTTCAGTTCTGAAAGCGAAAACCTCCAGACATTGTCTGCCATGTTTCAGGCTTTAAAACCTGGTGGCCTTCTGGCAATCGATTTCATGAACACCACCAAGGTATTGGAGCATCTGGTCCCTGAAAACAGGATTGAGCGAAACGGGATTGTTTTCGATATCCGGAAGCGATTGGAAAACAGGAGAATTATGAAAGAAATCCGGTTTTCAGATCAGGGAAAAGATTGGTTTTTCGAAGAAAGAGTTCAGGCCTTAACCGAAGCCGATTTTCGAAGCGCATTCTTAAAAACCGGGTTTGAAGTTGTTCTTTTGTGGGGCAATTATCAATTGGAGCCATACCATCCATTGCTTTCTGACCGTATGATTTTTATTGTCCGAAAACCAGGTTAAACACCATTTCTAAAACCAACAACGTAGTTTCAAAATATGTCGCAAAGAAAAATCCGGAAGGAAGATGCCCTCCGCTATCATTCAGCTTTCCCTCCCGGAAAAATTGAGGTAACGCCAACCAAGCCCCTGACGACCCAACGTGATCTGGCTCTGGCTTATTCACCAGGGGTAGCTGAGCCTTGCCTTGAAATCAGAGACAATCCCGAAGATGTATTCAACTATACCTCCAAAGGCAATCTGGTTGGGGTTATTTCCAACGGAACTGCCGTTTTAGGACTGGGAAATATTGGAGCCCTGGCTTCCAAACCTGTCATGGAGGGAAAAGGGGTTCTGTTCAAAAAATTTGCCGGAATCGATTGCTTCGACATTGAAATAGATTGCGAAGATCCTGATGAATTTATCCGGATTGTGAAAAGCCTGGAACCCACTTTCGGAGGAATTAATCTGGAGGACATCAAGGCCCCTGAAAGTTTCAAGATCGAAACTGAACTTAAGGCCAAATGCAAGATTCCTGTGATGCACGATGATCAGCATGGGACAGCCATTATATCTGCTGCAGCCCTGATCAACGCACTGGAAATCACCCAGCGGAAAATCGATGAAATCTACATGGTTGTGCTCGGTGCCGGAACCGCTGCCATTGCCTGTACCCGCTTTTATATCAGCCTTGGCCTCAATCCAAACAATGTGGTCATGGTGGACAAAGACGGCGTTATCCGGAAAGACAGCATGCGCACCGACGATCCTAAGTTTGAATTTGCGACCGATAAAAACCTCCGGACTCTTGATGAGGCCATTTCAGGAGCTGATGTATTCCTGGGATTATCTGCTGCAAATCTGCTTACTCCCGAGCATTTGAAAAAAATGGCCCCGGATCCCATTGTTTTTGCACTGGCGAATCCGAATCCGGAAATTGACTATGAACTGGCTATGGCTACACGTGATGATATCATTATGGCCACCGGCCGCTCTGATTATCCCAACCAGGTGAACAATGTGCTGGGCTTTCCCTACATTTTCCGTGGAGCGCTGGACGTGCGGGCAACAGCCATAAACGAAGAAATGAAACTGGCAGCAACCCATGCGCTTGCCGCATTGGCGAAAGATTCGGTTCCCGACACGGTGTACAGGGCTTATGGAAACAATAAACTTGCTTTTGGACGTGAGTACCTCATCCCAAAACCTTTGGATCCAAGGTTGATCATTACTGTGGCGCCTGCAGTAGCCAAAGCTGCCATGGATTCGGGTGTCGCAAAATTCCCGATTACCAACTGGGAACAGTATGAAACCGACCTTCTCCACCGGGTAGGAATGAGCCAGAAGCTCATGACCAAGGTGGTTGCCAGGGCCAAAAACGAACCCAAGCGGGTCATTTTTGCTGAGGCCGATCATTACAAGATTCTGAAAGCAGCCCAGATTATTCAGGACGAAAAAATCGGGGTGCCCATTTTGCTTGGCAACAAAAAGAAAATCAATCAACTGATAACAGATCACAGTCTTGATCTAAGTACCTGCCTTATTCTGGATCCAAGGGAAGAAACAGAAGCTGTAGAACGCTATTCAAATGTGCTTTATGAGCGCAGAAAGCGGAAAGGTATGACGCTTTACGATGCCGGAAAGGTGATGCAGGACCGCAATTATTTTGGGGCAGGGATGCTCAATGAGCATGCCGGAGATGTTTTGATTTCTGGCTTGACCAAGGACTATGCCCAGACCATCAAACCAGCCCTCAGAATTATTGGGGTGGCAGAAGGTGCCCGTCGGGTTGCGGGTATGTATATAGTGAACACCAAAAAAGAAACCTACTTTTTCGCCGATACCACCGTAAATGTGGATCCTGGTGTTGAAGAATTGGTCGACATCATCGGGCTTACTGCTGAAAAGGTCCGGTTTTTTGGAGAGGTTCCACGGATTGCTGTTCTTTCCTATTCCAATTTTGGTTCCAACCCGGGACCCGAAACCAATAAAATTCAGGCGGCCATTCAGGAAGCCAAACGCCGATGGCCAGAACTGGTGATAGATGGTGAAGTCCAGGCCAATATTGCCCTGAACCCTGTCTTAATGAAGGAGCACTATCCCTTCTCTGAACTTGCAGATAAGGGAGCCAATACCCTCATTTTCCCGAACCTTGCGGCTGGAAATATTGCCTATAAAATTATGCAGGAGCTTGGTGGGGCAGAAGTGATTGGTCCGGTTTTGATGGGTATGCGAAAACCTGTTCATATCCTTCAACTGGGCAGTTCGGTCCGGGAAATTGTCAACATGGTGGCCATCGGTATTGCTGATGCGCAAACCCTTAACGGAAACAGGTAGTTCAT
Organism: Catalimonadaceae bacterium; assembly: GCA_044375665.1. GTDB lineage: Bacteria > Bacteroidota > Bacteroidia > Cytophagales > Flexibacteraceae > CAMDMI01. The sequence continues at coordinate 40 of JBIPNA010000158.1, read as the reverse complement.
CCCGAAAGCATGAAGGCAAGCCTCCGCTTTTTTGGGCTCT
>JBIPNA010000157.1:0-7946 GCA_044375665.1 Catalimonadaceae bacterium | reverse complement strand
CAGCCTGGTTTTCTGTTTTCAAGCTTTTGACCTTCAGATCTGCGTCAGGATAATTCTCCCGGAGATAAGCTTTGTATGCCTGGGTAGAGGTTTCAAGGGAAGAATCCGCAATGGCTTTTCCCAGCAGTTCTTTTTTCTCAGGAAAGCGCAGCTGACCCAAAACGCGGATGGCCTGTGCCCTGACATATGACTTGGGGTCTGCTGAAGCCATTTTTTTTAGCTGGCCCAGGACTGCGGCTTTGGCCAGGCTATCCCATTCGGAAACGGCATCCAAAGCTGTCAGGCGATTCCCCCAGAAAACATCCGATAAACCCTGAATAAAAACTGGTTTTGCGTTTTCAGATTTCAGGTACCTGGATTTCAGTTCCTGAAGGGCTTCCAGCCGGTCGATCCCTTTTTCTGCCAGTCTGAACTGAGCAATCCACTCAGCTTCGGTTCTTACCCATTCGGTTTGGGCCAGCAATACAGCCCCCGGATCCCAAATGACTACATCGGGCATGCCAGGTAATGGGAATTCAAACCGCGAAACCATCTGATCAATTCGAAGGGTTTCTTTTTGGCAAACCGTACCAGTTCTGATCTCAATCGGAACATTGAGGCGATAAACCGGAAAATATGTGGTATCCTGAACCTGACGTACTTCCAGCACAAGTTTCCCTGACTGAAAAGATTTTTTTATGTCCAGTTCCGGGTGGCCGGCCTGCATAAACCATTGTTCAAAAAACCAGAGCAGATCCCTTCCTGATACTTCTTCAAAAGCCAGACGGAGGTCTTGAATCTCTACCGATTTGAAAGCATGCCTGTTGAGGTAGAGTTTCAGCCCGCCAAAAAATGCCTCATCACCCAATTCTTTGCGGAGCATGTGCAAAATCCTTCCTCCTTTGGCATATGAGTGGGAATCGAACATATCATCCGGGACATTGTGGAAAAAACGAATCATGGGTTCCCGTTTTCTGGTCGATTCCATGAAGTACTGGTTCTTTTCCTTCAGTGCATTGAGGTCGGCATTGTCTTGCCCAAGCCGGTATTCTTCCCAAAGATATTGACTGTAGTTGGCAAAAGATTCATTGAGCGGGAGATGGGACCAGCTTTCCAGTGTCACAAGGTCACCAAACCATTGGTGGAAGAGCTCATGGGCAATAATATCATCCCAATCCCGATCCACCAGTTCTGCTGCAGACAACTGAAGGGCTTCCATAAACACAGAAGCGGTGGTATTCTCCATTGCACCAGAAACAAAATCACGAACCACAATCTGATCGTATTTGGCCCAGGGGAAAGGATACCCAAGCCGCTTTCCAAAAAACCGGATCATTTCCGGGGTTCTTCCGAAAATCCGCTTTGCCATTGCCGCATGTTTGGGCTCGACCCAGTATTTCATCGGGACGGGTCCGGAAGGATCTTCGATGACAGCAAAATCGCCGACTGCCACCATAAACAGGTATGGGGCATGGGGCAGTTTCATTTCCCAGAGGTCGGTCCGAAGGCCATTGGCCTCTTTTTTGGAGCTTGTCTTAAGTCCGTTTGACAAAGTTTTGTATCGGTCTTCCACGGTCAGTTGGATCTCCGAAGTGCAGCGCTCATTGGGTGCATCGATGGTTGGAAACCAGCAGGAGGCGGCTTCCGGCTCGCCCTGGGTCCAGATCTGCCGGGGCTTGTTCGGATCTTTTCCATCTGGATTGATGAAATAAATGCCTTTGTCTTTTGTAATGGCCCTTCCTCCTCCTTCCGGCAAATCGTTGGGTTTGGCTGTATAGGCAATGGAAACGACAATTTTTTCCCCCTTGATGATGGCTTCTGAAAACCGGATTTTCAGTTTCATGCCGTCATATTCCTGGGTAAGGGCAAGAACCTGTTTTCCTTTCCGGGCTTCTACCAAGTGAATATCAAACCCTTTGGCGTCTAATTCCAATTGAGTTTGGGGATAAAAATAAGGCTCCAGGTGTAGGTCGGCTTTCCCTGGAACTCTTTGCTTCTCCCAATCGAACTGTAGTTCCAGGCGGGTATGGATGAGGTCCCAATGCCGGTCCTTCGATGGTTTATAACTGTATTTCTTTGGAGCCCATGGTGGCGTGGGTTTCGATTTGATGACTTCCAGAACCGAATCGGAAGGTAAAACAAAAGCTTTTCCCGAAGCCAGTTGTGGCGTTGGGTTAGACCTTGGACGGCAGGAAATCACTGCCAGTAAAACCAAAAGGAATAGACGAAGCTGAAGTGTAAAAAGGGAACTCAAAGGCAAAAAATTGAAAATAAAACAGTTGCTAATCTAATAGGGCAAGTTTGGTGACGCAGTTGGCTTTACCATCTTCCGTGGCACTTAATACAAGATAAATCCCGGGATGGGCCCGGTTCCCTTCGTATGTTTTTCCATTCCAGGTGGCCATTCCCCCCTTGGCGATGGTTTTGTACACCAGTTTCCCCGAAGCAGTAATGATCTTCACTTCCGAATTGCTGGCAAGACCCCGAAATGCAATAAGGCCGTCAAAATTATTCCTCACTGGATTTGGAAATACATCAACAGCTTCGTCATTGCACTGATCGGTGGTGAACCGACCCTGATTGTCCATGTTTTCCGTGGCATCCGATTGGTAAGAAACCAAACCCTGATCGGTGGCGATGAATACCTCTCCTGTGTTGGAGTTAATGGCAATGTCGTAGATCTGGTTGGAAATGAGGGGACTGTTTTCTGCAGTAAAATGGTGAATTACCTTCGTGATGTCTTCATTAAACAACCAAAGGCCGCTTTCCCGGGTCCCCACCCATTTCCGGTTTGCCCCATCTACTTCGATGGCCGATACTACATCGTTTTCCAAAACAGGTCTTCCGGCTTCTGGTGGGAAAATGGGGGTAGAGGCTGTGATGCCCCCGGTAAAAAAAGCATTGTAAGGATTGTAAAATACTGCCAGGCCTTTTCCGGTTCCTACCCAGATGTAACCACTTTTGTCTTCCTTAATGTCGTACACATCGCTGCTGGGCAGCGCCCCCTGGCCTTCCTGGGTATTCAGGGCTACTTTTTTGGAGCCATCTCCGTTCAGAATCCAGATTCCGGCAGCACCGTTGTCACGTCCCGGTGCCATTCGTACCCATTTAAAATTGCTTTTGTCGGCAATGACATCCAGGGCATATTTCCCATTCACCAATGGCAGGGGAAAGGAAGTCCAGGAACCATCCCGGGCCGATCTTCTGCGTAGACTCCCGTCCGGGGCCTCAAAATTGCAGGCCCACAAATCTCCGCCCGCATCGAAGGTGACGCTGGAGGTGGTTACATAATCTTTTGCACGGTTCAGATCTTCAGGCAGGTTCCAGATGCAACCAATGGCAAAGAGGTTGCAAAGGCCACCATTGGTGGTGGAATCGTTGAGGATGGTATAAGATTGGTCTTCAGATCGAACTGCAATGCCTCGGTTGAAGCTACAGAGATACAGTTTCTGATCGATGGGGTTGAAAAAGCTACGGACAAAATCATTCATTCCATTCAGTGCAGGGGTCAGATACCGGTTGTAGGTGGTCCAGTAATTATCTTCAAACACCGCAAAGCCCCCGCCATTATTGTTGCGGAAGTTGGCTGTCGGATAAGAGTAGCCTCCGGAATGCAGCATCACTTTGTTTTTGTACGATGTAAGTGAAAAGGCTCCGGAAAAAAGCGGACCATTGGGCAAAATTTGCGTGGTATCGGTTCCGGTTATCCTGAGCAGGGCATTGTCCAGATCGGTCACCCATCGCACATTTTCCTTATCGTAATAAACGTCCGAAGGCCTGGATATTTTTTTATAATATTCTGAATCCAGAGTGCCGAGAAGGGTGTCGGTCCCAAGATTATATTCAACCACATTATTGTCGATGCATACAATAAGCTTTCCATGGCCTTCGCGGACGCTTCTTACCGTACCACTCAGAATTGAAGTTCGGAAAAATGCCTTATTTTTTCTGGGATGAATTCCATTTTGGGTCGTTACAACCACTGTTCCGGCGATGGAATCTATGGTTTGAAGAATTGTGTTATCAGCCGGTAGCCCGACTTCGGTCCCGTAGGATTTCCAGAGGTCGGTGTTCTTAAAATCCTGCCGGAAAAGAACTGATTTGAGCCCTTGCCGGGTAAGGGCGTAAATGGTATCATTGAATTTGGCGCAATCAAGAACAATAACAGGTGTTCCGCCGGCTCCAAGGCGAAGGTTACTCGCCCGGACTTCTCTCTTTTTGTAATTGAAAACCACCATGCCAAAATCACATGCGACGTAGGCAAAGCTGCCAGAAAATTTGATGGAATTGATTTTGCGTGAACCAATCAGGTCGGCATTGAGGATGTCCTTCAGGTTGTAAATGGTCCCGTTGATGCTCAAATCGAGGTTGCCGTTTTCATAGCCCACCATCCAGGTATTTTCGCTGGGGTGAATGGCAAAGGCACTAATGCCAATATCGCTGAGGCCGTTAACTTTGTTCAGGAGTCTGATTCCACCGGTTTCGGTATCATAGGCAAAGAGTCCGGAAAAGGTGGCTACCCAGATTTCGTTTCCGATTTTTCCCAGACTCAGGGCATTGTTGTAGGGAGGGTGCATCCTCCATGATCCGAGGGGTATCTGGGCCTGGGTCAGAAACTGAATTAAAAAAAAGAAGATGAGGGTAGCGATCCTGATGGGCATGTTTCCAGGGTTAGTTGTTTTCATGAAAGCAACGCCTGCATCGTGCTTCATATTGTCGGTGAGAACCCAACAAGACCTGGGCATCGGAAGCAGAAAGACGGTAAGAGTGCGAGGCTACTCCACCGCATCGCATGCAAATGGCATGCACCTTGGTTACAAACTCGGCCACCGCCATCAGGGAAGGCATAGGCCCGAAAGGCTTTCCAAGATAATCCATATCCAACCCGGCCAAAATTACCCTGGTTCCCTGAGCAGCCAGGGTTTGGGCAACTTCTACGATAGAATCATCAAAGAACTGCGCTTCGTCTATTCCGACCACTTCCCCGGTATGCACATGGAGTAATATCTCACTGGCCACAGAAACAGGCGTGGACCGGATAGAGTTTTCATTGTGGGAAACAATGTTTTCCTCATGGTACCGCTGGTCTACAGAAGGCTTGAAGATTTCCACCTGTTGTCGGGCCAGGACTGCCCGGTTCAACCGCCGGATCAACTCCTCTGTTTTGCCAGAGAACATTGACCCACAGATTACTTCTATCCATCCTGCATTTTTGCTGGGTCCCTGGTTCCCGGGGGAAGAAAAAAGCGGCTCAACGAACATAGGGGCCCAAATATAGGGGAAACCCTTCTTATCCCTAACCCGCCATCAGGAGTATTTTCCACCAGACCCGATTTCGAAGGGACTTTCGCCGCTCAAAGTCTTTTATTTGCGGCTTAATTGATAATATGAATCTGGGAACAATCCTGTTGTCTTTTATTTTGTGGGATGTACCGCCGGAAATTTTCCCGGGTACCTCCATTCCACTGCGTTGGTATGGCTTTCTTTTTGCCATGGCCTTTCTGGCGGGGCAATACATTATCCTGCACATATTCAGGGCAGAAGGCAAGCCAGATAAAGATGTGGATGCACTCACGTATTACATGATTGGGGCCACCATTATCGGTGCCCGCCTGGGTCATTGTCTTTTTTATCAGCCTGAAATTTACCTGCCCGATCCCATTCAGATCCTTAAAATCTGGGAAGGAGGACTGGCCTCCCACGGTGCGGCTGTCGGCATTATTCTGGCCATGTGGCTTTATGCCCGAAAGCGCCCGGATCAATCCTGGCTCTGGATTCTCGACCGCATCGTTATCGTAGTGGCATTGGGAGGCAGTTTTATCCGGATGGGAAACCTCATGAATTCCGAAATTCTGGGCAAAGCTTCCGACCAGCCCTGGGCCATGGTTTTTGTCCAGGCATTCAACAATGCCTTGCAGGAAACCGAAGGGAAAAGGATCAAATCCATTGAATGGGCACATGCTTCGGGACCCGATACCCTGATTCAGGGCCAGAAAATGGTACCTGTTAAACTCAACCTGGTTTTTGAAAACGACCTCATGCAGGGAAGTTCCGGAGAGGCATTTATATATAGTACATTACCTGCCCTGGTAGAGGTTTCCAACAAAGAAGAAACCCATCTGTACTACCAGCCGGCTTTGGCCAGGGCCGTTCAGGGATACGATGCAAAAGGCAGAAAAACCATGGAAATCAGGATGTGGGGCCTCCCCAGGCATCCGGCCATGGTATATGAAGCAATTTCCACTTTTCTGCTTTTCGTGGGATTGTTCTTGTACTGGAAGAGAAATGTTGGCCAGGTTCCTGAAGGCAGGTTGTTTGCCGTTTTTGTGGTCGTGTTGTTTTCGCTTCGGTTTCTGTATGAGTTTTTAAAAGAAAATCAGGTCGATTTCGAATCCCGTTTACCTTTCAATATGGGCCAGAACCTCAGTATTCCCCTTGTTATGTTTGGATGCTGGCTTTTGTACAAGAGCTTTCGGAAAAAAGAGGTGTTGTAGGTTCTGTTCGTTTCAGGCAGCTAAGAATTAAAATCTTCCTGTTGCAGGTTGCAAGGGTTAAGGAAAATTTTTGCTATACTTGCGCCTCTGAATCGGAACGCCTTGAATTTTCTCTTTTGCGTTCCTGAGATTCCACCAATTATTAACGTTGAAATCCACCCCAATCCCGGGGAATTATTTTCCTGATTTTCGATTTATCTTATTGCCTTAATGCATACTGCTGAAGACTTAAAGAACTATCTGAGTTCCGAACTGAAAGAAATGGCTGAAAAAGCCGGTGTAAAAAATGTCAAAAAACTGACCAAAGACGATTTGGTAAAAGCCCTGCTCGAAGCGCAGAACGCCCCGGCACCCAAGCCTGAACCTGCTCCTTCTTCAGGAAATGCCGACAATGGCCGGCGCAGACCACGACTCAAAAAGTCACAGCTTTCTGATGAAAACCCTGGCCTCGACTTTGAAGGCCAGGAAGAAGCAGGCCCGGAAGCAGAAAGTAAACCAGAACCACAAACGCCGGAAGCTCCCCGGCCTCCAGCTCCAAAAAGGGAAAAAGACATTCAATCGAAGGCAGAAGACATCCTGAAAGATTTCAAGATGGACATCGATCAGATCATGGGATCTTTTATGGAACCTGCCCCTAATCCGGAATCATCTTCCGACCAGGCCCCCGAAACTGCTGCAGATGCACCTGCTGAAGGCAGTCCGGCACCAGCAGAAATGCGACCCCGACAGGATAGATTCCAACGAAACGACCGCTTTAGCCGCTCCGATCGTCCTGACCGCCCCGAAAGAATGGATAGGCCGGACCGGATGGAACGCCCGGAAAGAACAGATCGGCCAGATCGGATGGATCGCCCGGAAAGAATGGACCGTCCCGACCGGATGGATCGTCCCGAAAGAATGGATCGCCCTGACCGGCCCATGCAGGGACCCGGGCCCATGGACAGACCCGAAAATCCTGATGCCGTTCCTCAATATCGTCCCCGCCGCCAGGACATCAACTTCAGGGAGTTTGACGGAGTGGTCAACAATATGGGCGTACTGGAAATCACCAACGAAGGCTTTGGTTTCCTCCGTTCTCCCGAATACAACTACCTCGCCAGTCCCGATGATGTGTATGTATCGCCTTCGCAGATCAAATTGTTCGGACTAAAAACCGGCGACACTGTGATTGGCAGTATCCGGGCACCCAAAGAAGGCGAAAAGTATTTCGCCCTTTTGAAAGTTGATTCCATCAACGGCAAAACCACCGATGAAATCCGCGACAGGGTTCCGTTTGAATACCTTACCCCGCTTTTCCCGGACCAGCGCCTCAACCTGAGCACCACGTCTGATCAGTTGTCAACCCGCATTCTGGATCTCTTCGCCCCCATTGGAAAAGGGCAGAGGGGCATGATTGTGGCCCAGCCCAAAACTGGTAAAACAGTTCTGCTGAAGGAAATTGCCAATTCCATCTCCAAAAATCACCCGGAAGTG
>JBIPNA010000156.1:0-7977 GCA_044375665.1 Catalimonadaceae bacterium | reverse complement strand
CGTGCCGCTTTTAAAACAGTATTGCCATCGTTGCAAAATCTGTTGAGCGTATCTGAAAGAACAGGAAGTTCGAAAACCACAACCGTAAGACTATCTTCGCTGGATTTCAAACAGGTGGTATCGTTGAAAGCCATCAAACGGACTTTGTAGGTTCCGGGATTAAGGAAAAGGTGGGTAGCCTGGGCGTCAATTCCCAGATTGACCAGTGAGTCTCCGTCTCCAAAATACCATTTATGTCTTGCCCCCTGAAAACTGGCTGAAGAAAAATCTATGGACAAAGGTTTACATCCTGAGAGCGTATCGGCAACAGCTTTGGCCTTCAGAATGCCGTTTGAGATTTTAAACTGAGCCGAGCTGGTGCAGCCAAGGGTTGTCCTGACAATTCCGGAATAAACGATGGACTGATTTGGGCTTTGTACCTGGGCAGCGGCTCCATTTGCCTGATTCAGAAACGTTGAAGGGACCCATTCATAACTGAAGTTGCCGGAAGGAAGGCTGGGCAATTGTAAGGTATCGTCCAGGCTGCAAAAAGACAGACTGTCTCCCTGAAGACCCGGTGCTTTCTGAACAACAATGGTTTTAGCCAGAGAGTCGGCGCCGGGACAAGCCTCAGGATTGATGGCGACCAGTTTAACCGAAAAAGTTCCGGCAGAATCAAATACATGGCTAATGGTATCCTGGCTGGTGATGATGGGATTTCCCGAACCAAAGGTCCACCTGTATTCGGTAGCAAAGACCGATTGAGATTGAAAAGTAATGGTTAGCGGAGCACATCCCTGCGTTACAGAAGGCTGATATTGCGCCTTTAACAAGGAAAAGTCGTACTTGAAAATGGCATTGTTGCAGTTTCCTGAAGGATTGGTTGGTGAATAAACGCCTGGGGTAACCGGGAAGTTGGAAGTCCCGCCACAACCAGCACAAACAGATTGATAGACAACCCCTTTTTTATCGAATCGGCTCGTACCACCATCCACATGGTCGGAGCTGATCTGTGGCGATCCAAAGTAGGTGGCAAAACGTAATTCCTGAGCCCCTTTCGATAATACAATGATGTAAAAATCTGAACCATCCGTTGTTTGGCTGAAGGCACCTGGGGTAGTGGGTAAACCATTTGTGTTGCCATTCTGATAATCTGGAATGTTGTTTGTACTTCCGCCCCAGCCAGAGCAATAAATACTTCCACAATCGTCTACCAGGAAAGCAGTGGGCGAGATGTTTGTGTTCAGGGTTCCGCTTCCGAAAACAGTGGAAAACCGGGTTGAGTCGAGTGTGGCATTCAGACAATGAATGAACTGGCTGCTGTTGCTGTTGCTATATACATTTGAGGTTACAGGATAGTTGCCAAGTGTTTGCCCGTAAGCGTAGACGTTTCCTTGTTTATCCAACTGGACAAAGTAACTCTGATCATATGCAGTTGTGCCTAAAAATGTACCTCTGTAGGAAGCCAATCCCTGGCCCGGAATAAAGGAACAGATAAAGCCATCCACCTGCCCTTTGAATGTAGGTGAAACCGCATTGGTGCTTACCCTGAAATTGGAGCTGCTTGTACCTCCGGATACAAAAACCCTTCCTTGCGGGTTAACCTGGACCGAAAAAGCCCCGTCTTCTCCATTGCCTCCCAGGAAAGTAGAAAATTCAAGTTGGCCCAGATTGGCACTAAAACGGGCGCAAATGCCATCTGCTCCTGTACCTTTTGTTGTTTGCAGGGCCTGGATCGTGGGGAAGTTGGTGCTGGAGGTATGGGAGACCACATATATCCGATTGGCAGAATCTATGGTGACTTCACCTCTGAATGAATCCCCATAATTCTTTATCAAAGGAGAATTGCCCAAAGATTGAAGTGTTAGGATGCCATCGTTGGCGCTGCCTCCAAAATAAGTGGAACCCAGGAGCTGGGTTCCTTCGGGAGAAAATTTGGCAATAATCAGATCGGAACCGGTACGAAACCGGACGGAAGAAGATGCAGGACCATAAGGGGCCAGGTTAGTACCGCCATTGAAACTATTGTCGTAGGGATTGGTTGAAACAGGAAAGTCATTGGAGCCTGTTGCTCCCAGTACAACCAGGTTATTGTCGTTGTCAACCACGATGGAAGAGGGTGATTCAGCTTCCCTTCCACCAAGGTAAGTGGCATAGAGAAGCTGACCACCATTCGAACTGAATTTCAAAATGCCGATATCGTAAGTTGAATATGCGTTTATGCCAACGCTGTCGCCAGAAAATTGTCCTGAAAAAGCACCAGGTGTGACGGGGAATCGGGTGCCAAGGGCTATCCCGGCAGCATAGGCCCTGCCTCCTTCACCCGGAGTTGCCGTAAAGCCCCAGTTGTCGCTTCTTGAGCCGGAAAATCCTGAAAAAACGAGAACCGGATCAATGACCAAAGGAAGTGCAGGGTGATACCCTTTTGGAAATTGAAATGAAATTTGACCAGGTTTTGCCATGTGAAACTGGCAAGGGACTGGAATTTTTTTTCCGTTTCTGATTTGAAAAGCTATTGGTTTTTGTTCTGTAATGGTACCCAGGCTGGTTTTTAAGACGAGATTTCCACCAAGTAATTTCATACTGTTAAGTCCTTCATACCTAACCCTGATTTTATTGGGATCTGCGCCGGGCGCCAATTCGAATTCATATTTCAATTTGCCCTCCTGCTCTTTCCAGATCAGATCGATGCCAGGGTAGAGGTTCTGGTGTGTGGCGAGTGAAAACAAAGAAACATGGGTTTTCCAATTTGCCGGATCTTTGCCCAGATAATAGTTGTGATAGGTCTCTTTTTTCATTCCACCTGAAATGGTGGCCTGCGATGAAGCTCCTTCAAAATGCATTTTGTAGCAATGATTATTGGCATTTTCAGGATTACCATGTGGATGATGTTTGTGGCTGTCTTTCGAGCCAAAATCACTCAGCACAAAGGCTACCTGGTTTGGGGCCAACCAGAAATCTCCCTGGGAAAGTTTTGCGCACAGACCATAGGACTTTGGCCATTGTCCCTGATTTTCAACGAATTCCAGTTGAGCTTTGGTGTGGAAAATATTCAACAGGCTTATTAGTCCAGCTAATAAGAGGCGCAGGGAAAGACAACTTTTCATCATCGATGATATTTCTAAGGGAAGGAAAGGCAGCAAGATAAAAAAGCCGGAGGAATTCCCCCGGCTTACCTGCAGAAACCATTTCAGGTTCTTCAGATGGCAGTTAAAAAGTTTTATTTGATAGGCCAGACAATATCCGTTTTTATCTCCAGCGGATCATTTACAGTAGCGGGATCTGTAATGTAGTATTCCATTGGCAATCCAGCGGGTGTTTTTCCCATGGCACCCATTTTCTCCATTAACAGGGGATAAGCCTCAGCTGTTTTTTCATAAGGGCCACCAAAGTGAACGATCAAAGCATCTGTTTCCGGGATTTCTTTATAAATAATTCCGGCTGGCAATGGCTTGGTTGGTTTGGCATTAATTGCCATACCTGCCTCAAACGTAAAAATGCCGTTGACAGGTTCTTCGTAAATGGCAAGAGGTGCGCTTGTTACCTGAAGTCCCATAGAGGCGACGGCTCCGATGATCATGCCATATGAATTGCCTAAAACGGTGGATATTTCCTTTTCTGAAACACCTGTTGAACGAATAACCAAAAGTTTCTGAGCAGGTTGCCGGCTTTGATCCATGGCCATTGTAAAGTCCTCCGGAGGCATGATTCTGGCAACACTATCCAATTGTTTCAAACCCTTTTCGTAATCACTTCCAATCATTTTGTCCATAAACAAACCGACGATTTTTCCGATCGGATTCATGCCCATATCTGTATCCATGGTCCATTTTACCTCAGTGCCTGTTTCCACTGGTCTCAGAAAAAATTCAGCAGATCCGGTTCCATTTTCCATAAAATCCATTTCGGTTTTTACGTACTCCGAAGGTTTGGCTTCTGAAATAGTCAACTTGCCGTTCCCAACATCTTTGTGATCTGAAGTCCATTTGTACCAGGCCCCTTTACCAGAAGGTTTTTCACTGAATTCCACTTTCATAGCTGTGTCAATCTGATGCCATGGAGACCAGCGCTTCCATTCCGGGAGATTGGTAATCAGTTTATAGGCAACTTGCGGTTTTGATGTTATAATCCTTGTCCTTTCGACATGAATTTTTGACGGAAGAAACAGACTTACAATAAGGATCAGGATAATTAGTCCGCCTAGAATTTTGAGAATGGCAAATAAGGTTTTCATATTGGTTGTCAATTGATTTTGCCATCAAATCAATGCAATCCGATGGAAAGTATCAATAGTTGGGCTATTCCTTTTTTTTCTTTACATCCGAAACCGGGGTAACCTTGGTTGAAACAGTATCCGGGTACATCATGCCAAACAGTTCGGCATAATCTGAAAGCGGCATCATTCCAAGCTTTCGACGCCTGTCATCCACGTTGGATTCATCTTCAATCGGGTAAAAAACTTGTTTCCCGGTAGTCGGGTCTGTGGTTACCTGAGATCCATACAATTGATTTTTTCCTTGCCTGATCCGGATTCTATCTTCCATCAAAGCCATGTGCGATGCCTGGGATTCACCTTTCTCTACAGAGGCTTTCAACAGCGGAAAATATTTGATCTGCGTCTGGAGATCTGCATGCTGAATGACAAGAAATAATCCGTGGCTTGCTTTTTTTCCGATCAGGGACCTGTCCATCCAACCGTTTTCATCCAGGATTTTTTTGACATGGAACTGATTTGCTGAATCGATCTGGTGTGCAAAAGCAATGGAATCCCGGCTTTTCCGGAGATTCTGATCTCTATCATAAGCAACTTCGAGAATCCGACGGATTTTGGAAGTATCTGGATTGATTTGAGCCTGAAGTGCTTTTGAATGAAGCAAATACAAGAAAAGCAGAAAGTAAAACGGAAGAAACCTGAAACCCATTTGATCTGGCTGTAAATAAACCGGGGCAAAAGCTACTTGTTTTTTTGATTCGAATCCATGCCTATATGGGAAGCATGCGACTGGATATTGCCTACTTTTGCGGCATGATTCTAAAGAATGACTTGATCCTGCGTGCTGCCCGAGGCGAAAAAACAGAAAGGATTCCTGTTTGGCTAATGCGTCAGGCAGGTCGGATTTTGCCTGAATACAGGGCTGTTCGGGCTTCATTGTCAGGATTTAAGGAGTTGGTCGAAACTCCGGAACGGGCGGCAGAAGTGACAATTCAACCGGTTGACATACTTGGAGTTGATGCGGCCATCATTTTCTCTGACATTCTGGTTGTAGCTGAAGGAATGGGCCTGCCTTATGAAATGGAGGAGAAAAAAGGACCATACTTTCCCAGGGTTTTGGAGTCCAGGTCAAATATTGAACAGTTGAGAATCGGTTCGGCCTGGGAGGATTTTTCCTATACACTTGAAGCCATTCAAATCACCAAAAAGGCCCTCGGGGGAAGGGTCCCTTTAATCGGTTTCGCTGGAGCACCTTTTACTTTATTGTGTTACATGGTGGAAGGAGGAGGCTCTAAAACATTCAGCAAATCGAAGCGCCTCCTTTTTTCCGATCCCGATTCGGCCCACCTTCTGCTTTCAAAAATTACGCAAACCACCATTTCTTATCTCCGCGGTCAGGTGGAGGCTGGGGCAGATATCCTTCAGGTTTTTGATTCCTGGGCGGGGATTTTGTCGCCGCATGCTTATGAGGAATTTGCCATTCCATACCTGAAAGAAATTTGTGAAACCTTTCCGGATGTTCCTGTGACGCTTTTTTCCAAAGGGGCTTTCTATGCAAGAAAATCTCTTGCCGCCCTTCCCTGTTCGGTAATCGGGACAGATTGGAACATGGATCCCCAGGAAAGCCGGCTCCTGGTTGGGCCAGAACGGAGTCTGCAGGGAAACCTGGATCCTTGCGTTTTATATGGCTCAGAGGATTTTATCAGGAAGGAGACAGAATCCATGATCAAGGCTTTTGGTCCGCACAGGTACATCGCCAATCTGGGTCATGGGGTATATCCGGATACCGATCCGGCCAAAGTACGCCACTTTGTGGAGGTGGTTCAAAACTTTGATGTCAAGCAAATTTCTGCATGAAGGTAATTCATGATCTGAGTCAGATGCCTTCCCTTGAAGGATCGGTTGTGACCGATGGAATGTTCGATGGGGTCCATCTGGGTCACCAATCTATTCTTCAACAGGTTAGCAGCCGGGCCAAATCGAAGGGATTGTCTTCTGTTTTGCTCACTTACTGGCCACACCCCAGGCACGTTTTGGCAGGAAAAGAAGCCCGGATTCCACTTCTGACCAGTCTGGAAGAAAAAGCCCGGTTGGTGGAAGAGCAGGGCATCGATTACATGCTGGTAATTGCTTTTTCCAAAGATTTTTCCCAGATGAGCCATGAGCGGTTTGTCCGGGAGATTCTTGCCGAGGGCCTCAACACCAGGGAGTTGGTAGTAGGATATGACCATCGGTTTGGTTTGAACAGGCTCGGTGATGTGTCATACCTGAACCAGGCGGGGTTGGAATATGGGTTTACCATTGTGGAAATCGGAAAGCAGGAAGTGGATGCCATTACCATCAGTTCTACCAAGATCAGGTATGCACTCCAGAATTTCCTTCTCGACAGTGCCAGGTCTTTTCTGGGAAGGCCTTATTCTGTTTTGGGGACAGTTGTAAAAGGGGATCAGCGCGGAAGGACCATCGGTTTCCCAACCGCAAATCTACAGGTAGATGAGCCCTGGAAGCTTATTCCGGCAGATGGGGTTTATGCCACGAGGACAAAAGTGGGAGAAACCTGGTTTCCATCGATGACGAATATCGGTCACCGGCCTACAGTAGACGGCCGTAAACATACCCTGGAAACACACCTCATAGGATTTGACAATGATCTTTATGGCCAGTGTATTGAAGTGGCGTTTTGGGCGCCCATCCGACAGGAAATCCGGTTTTCGGGACTGGATGCTCTTAAAGAACAACTGAAAGCAGACCGGCAACAAAGCCTGTTTTTGTTGGGAGAATCTGTCGTTCTCTGAAAGTGCTGATATCAGGCGGTCAGAATTTCTTTACTGCCGGAAGGTGGCAGTTGATAAGAGCTGCTTTCATACCATAGCGTTACAGCATCCTGCAAAGATTTAGAATCGCGAAAATTCTGAGGCCAAAACAAAGGCCCGAGTTCTGTTTTTATGGTTCCCGGTTTTAGCGTCATAGGACTTGTTGCCGCAAGACAATGGCGTGAATTGTGGATCAAAGCAGGAGCGATGGGAACTCCTAAATCGAAAGCAAGCCTAAAAGCACCTGATTCAAATTTTTGAAACCGGTGGGGTGACTTATTGGTTTTGCCTTCGGGAAAAATCAGCAGAGACTGACCATTTTTTAAAACATTTTTCATGTCTTCGTACGACCGGGCCCTGCTTTCCTGGCTGTTCCTGTCGACGGGTAAGGTAAGCCACTTACAAAGTTGACCGAAAAGAAAAGGTCTTGTTAACTCAATCTTTGCCAAAGGAAAGGCAAATCGCTTCAACACCAGGAACAAGGCCGGGGTGTCGAGGAGGGAGTTGTGATTGGCAATCAGGATGACAGGACTTTCAGGCCAGTCGTTTTGAGAATTACCGCCTCGAATTTGCCTGAACCTGATCCCAAAAGTAAAAAAAGATGCAGCCCAGATTTTGAGGCTTAATAGTTTAACTTTTTCGGAAAGTCGGTCGGGAAGGCCAAAATGGCCAATGGCAATGATGGGAAATACCAGAACCATGGCCAGGCCAAAAATGAAAAAACCTGTATAAAGGTAAATTTTTCCCATGGCTGGAATTTACCCTTTTCGGACAAATAAGAGATTGAAAACCATTGTCTTTGTCGCGGTCTGACAATTCCGCAAAAAGGGATCTTTCAGGGTTGAATGATTTTCTTTTCCGGATGGGGACATCTTTTTCTTACCTTTGCAGCGGCAGTTGGTACGACCAGCTCCCTTTGACTCCCCCAGGGCAGGAATGCAGCAAGGGTAAAAGGTTGTAGCGGTGCGATAT
>JBIPNA010000155.1:0-8023 GCA_044375665.1 Catalimonadaceae bacterium | reverse complement strand
TTCAGATGGTTCTGAGAAGGACTGGGTTACCACAAAGTGGATGTTTCCGTCCCGGGCATGGCCAAAAATAATGGCGTTTTCATAGGCAAATTCCTTAAACAAATCCTGAAGCGCCCCGATGGCCTGTCCCAGCCTGGAAACAGGAAATGCAATGTCTTCCAGAATCACAGTGGTCCCGGATTTCCGGACAGCACCTACTGCAGGAAAAAGTCCTTTCCTGACTTTCCAAAGCAATGCTTGCTGGCCAGGATCGCGGGTAAAGGGTGTGGCGGTCATTCCAGGCATTTGAAGCGTGGCTTCCTGAAACCGGGCAACATTTTTTTGCAAGTCAGATTCTGAATCTTCCTGAAATTCAACCAGTAAGGCTGCAGCACCTTCAGGAAGTAAAGCTACCTGGGAAGGAATGCCTTCCATATTTTCCACAGCCCGAAGGGAAGCCCTGTCCATGAGTTCGACCATTCTGGCCCCCGATTCATTCAGGGCCGGAATGCAATCACAAGCTTGTGAAACTGTTTCAAAAAACAAGAGACCTGTACTTTTACACGGGTATTCCGGAACAGTTTCCAAAGTAGCTTCGGCAATGAAGGCAAGAGTTCCTTCTCCACCGATGAGCAGGTGGGCAAGGATATCCAGCGGATGTTCAAAGTCAATCAAAGCATTAAGGGCATACCCGACAGTATTTTTCATCCTGTATTTCTCCCGGATCATCTCATGAAGCTGCGGGTTGTTTTGGATTTGATTCCTGATTTGGGTCAGTTCATTCGCAAGGCCAGGTTTTTCCTGTTCGAAACGTTTGTAATGAGAAGCCTCTCCTGTATCGAAAGTGGAGCCATCTGGTAGTATAAATCGAATGGTTCTCGTGGTATGGTATGAATTTTGGGCAACGCCGCAGCACATTCCGCTGGAATTGTTGGAGAGAATGCCCCCCATCATGGCTGCCGAAATACTGGAAGGATCCGGACCAATCTTTCGTTTCCAGGGTTTGAGGCGTGCATTGACCTGGGATCCAATTACTCCGGGTTGAACACGGACAAATTTTCCATTTTCTTCAACGGACATCCGGTTCCAGTGCTGGCTAAGGTCCACCAGAATGCCATCTGTAATTGATTGGCCAGATAAGCTGGTACCACCTCCCCGAAAAACCAGGGGTATTTTTTCCTGCCGGGAAAGGGCGAAGAGGGCCTGGATTTCACTCTCAGTTCTGGGTTGGACCACGGCTTTTGGAACCAGATGGTAAAATCCTGCATCAGAGGCAAAGGAAATCCGATCAATCAATCGGGTGCGTATCCGGTTTTCAGGGAGGATACGTAGAAGGGCATTTCTAAGGTCTTGCACGGTAAAATTTTCAAGAAATGACGCTGGTGGGTCAAAATAACGGTTTTCTGACTACTAATTTACTTGTTGAACTATTTATGATTTTCATTTTTAATTGACATTCAGTTGGTTAAAAAATATTTTCAGAAACATGAAACCTCAATTCATCTTTTTACGAATCAGGGGCGTGTTGGAAACCAAAGCATCTGGTTTCGGGGTCCATACAACCTAACCTTCTCAGTCCTTAAACTACCAAGCCATAAGCTGCCTTAAACGGTGGCTTTTTTTTGGCCCAGCCTCAGGAGTGGATAAGCAAAAACACCTCCCAGAATAAAAAGCAGGCCCAGATAAAAGAGGCCTTGCATTTTTTCTTTCTCGCCAAAAATAAGCAAGCCAAGTGCTATGCCATAAACGGGTTCCAGGTTTACGGTTAGGTTCATGGCAAATGCGGAAAACTTTTTCATCAATTCTACCGACATGGTGTAAGCAAATACAGTGCATACCCAGGCCAGAAATAAAATATTTAACCAGTCGGCTCCGGTAGGTAAAGGAATTGAAATATCAGGAATCAGATTGCCCATTTTAAGAATAGGGAGAAATATAAGGCTTGAAATAAAGGCAATCCCCATTTCCCAGGTAGTGATTTCCATTGGACTGTGGTGTTTCACCAGGCCTTTGTTCAGAATTGAAAAAACAGAACAGGAAATGGCAGAAATAATGCTGATACTCAATCCATAAGCCATGCTGAAATCCGACTTGTAAATCAACAATAAACCCACCGAAACGATGGCGGCCAGGACCAGGTCTACCCAACGGAATTTTGTCCTGGTCATCCATGGCTCGAGGAGACTCGTCCACAATGCTGTGGTTGACATTCCGGCCAGACAGGTGCTTACATTGGAAAGTTGGGCAGAAGCAAAAAAAGTTGTCCAGTGAAAGGCGGTCAGGAAGCCGGCTAAAAGCAAAGGTCCGATTGATTGCCGTGGCAGGGAGATTTTTTTGCCCCAGAAAAGCATCAAAGCTATCAGACTTAAAAAGGAAAGCCCCGTCCGGTACACCACCAGATATGGCGCCTGAAGCGAACTCAAGACACCCAAAATGGAGGTAAAGCCCCAGAAAATAATGCACAAATGAAGGAGCAGGTAGTCTTTCAGATTGGGTTGTGACATACCTATTTGGGAACTGATTTGTACAATACAAGGCCAATGACGGCAAACACAAGGTTGGGCAACCAACAGGCAAGCAGCGGATCCAGTGAACCTGCCTGTGCAATGGTCCTGCTGGTAATGTAAAAGATGATGTAAACAAAAGCCAGCACAAAGCCCAGAGCGATCTGAAAACCTGCTCCTTCCCTGGATTTTCTTGCCGATAAAATCACTCCGATAAGGGTTAAGATGATAACAGAAAAGGGATAGGTAATCCGCAGATATTGTTCTACTTCGTAAGATTCTGTATTGTCGGCACCCCGGCTCTTCAATTCCCTCAGATAATTACCCAATTCCCTGTTATTCAAGGTTTCGTACTTCATATACTGACTCTCGAAATCTTTGGGACGCAATGGCAAAACAGTATCCAGTCTCGGTATCCTGACAAAGGGCATAGGTAGTCGGGTGAAATCAAAAACCTGTACATTTTCAAGTCTCCATCGTTGCGAGGTTTCCTGCCAAATAAACCTGTCAGCCTTTAGTTTTTTCAACAATTGGGTACCCTTAACATTTTCGAGCGTGCAAAAACTACCTTCTTTGGTTTCGTTGTTATAGGATTGAATGTAGAAATAGGAAAGCGGGCTGATTTTGATATGGGTGTTGCGCCCATCGAAATGGAATGGATTTTTGATGTAGGCAAGCTCAAAGGCAATGCGCTTTTTATTGGCTTCCGGAATGGTATAGCCAATCAGGAAATAGGTTCCCATCCCAATCAGCCCGGACCCGGCAATATAGGGAACCAGCAAACGAACAAAGCTGATTCCAGAGCTCAGCATGGCGATAATCTCAGTCCTTGCTGCCAGCCTTGAGGTCATAAAAACAGTGGCGATAAAAACCGTTATCGGACTGAGCATGTTGGCGATATATGGAATGTAATTTCCATAATACACAAACAGAATCCGGTACAAACCAGGCTTTGTTTTAATAAAATCATCGTTCTTCTCAACCACATCAATCATGCAGATGACCAGGGTAAGCATCAAGACGATGAAAAAAAAGGACTTGAGGAAGTCCTTAAAAATATAACGGTCCAGGATACGGAATCGAAACACAGGTATGTCTTTAAACCGGACTGGATTTTGAAGCAGTTGTTGGGCAATGGCAATTACCCCCACAGGCATGGGGCATTTTGCCGGATGGTCTCCAGATCCGATACATTCTTTTCAGTAGAAAGGCGAAAGAGCCAATCAGACAAAGAAAAGGAATCGTATCCAGAAGCGTCATCATGCTTGCATTGAATCCAGTAAGACCGACATTGAAGCCGTTTTCCGAAGGAGGGTTTTTACATCCTCAAGAGACATTCTTTCCTGATGTGTGGTGTTCCGATGACGAACCGTAACCGTCTTGTCTTCCAAACTTTGATAGTCTATGGCTACACAATAAGGAGTGCCTGCCAGATCCTGACGGGTATAACGTTTTCCGATACTATCTTTTTCATCATAGGAAGCCATAAATTCTGACTTCAGTTCACGGTACATTTTCTGTCCCAGTTCAGCTAAACCATCTTTTTTTACAATAGGACAAACCGCCACTTTGCAGGGGGCCAGTGCCGGATGCAGATTTAAATAGATGCGCTCTTTGGTTTGCTCCCCATCCTGAACGGTTTCTTTTGTAAAAGCATTACACAAAACAGCAAGGAAGAGGCGATCGGCACCCACAGAAGTTTCTACTACAAAAGGAATGTAGTTTCCGAATGGTTTGCCATTGGCATCCAGGTCGTTGTCAAAGTATTGTTGTTTCTTTTTTGAAAACTCCTGGTGGCTTTTCAAATCAAAATCAGTACGGGAATGGATCCCTTCCATTTCCTTGAAGCCAAATGGGAACCGATACTCAATATCAACCGCTGCATTGGCATAATGAGCCAGTTTTTCGTGCACATGAAACCTGAGGTCTTCAGCCGGCAAACCAAGGGCTTTGTGGAAAGCAAGACGGGTGTTTTTCCATTTTTCATACCAGTCCAGTTCGGTTCCCGGGCGAACAAAAAACTGCATTTCCATTTGCTCAAATTCCCGCATCCTGAAAATAAACTGCCTGGCTACAATTTCATTCCGAAAGGCTTTTCCAATCTGGGCTATTCCAAAAGGAACTTTCATTCTCCCGGTTTTCTGGACATTAAGGAAGTTCACAAATATTCCCTGAGCCGTTTCAGGGCGCAGGTATAAAGTCGAAGATTCATCGGCTACAGAACCAACCTGCGTACTGAACATCAGGTTAAACTGCCTGACGTCGGTCCAGTTTGAAGTACCGGAAATCGGGCAAACTATTTTTTCCCTGACAATCAGGTCAAGCACCCCTTTCAGATTTCCTGCCTCAAGCAATTGGTTCATTTCTGAAACCAGGCGCTCAGCTCCGGCAATATCTCCAGCTTTTTCAAGTTCTGCGGCCCGGTCTTCAATCAGGTTATCAGCCCGGTATCTTTTTTTGCTGTCCTTATTGTCGATCATCGGATCGTTAAAGGAGTCGACATGGCCGGAGGCTTTCCAGATGGTGGGGTGCATGAAAATGGCTGAATCGATGCCCACAATGTTGTCATGGAGCTGGGTCATCGCCTTCCACCAGGCTTGTTTGAGATTGTTTTTTAGTTCAACACCATTCTGGCCGTAATCATAAACAGCCTGGAGGCCGTCATAAATCTCAGAACTGGGAAACACAAATCCATACTCTTTGGCATGGGATACGATGTCTTTAAAATCTTTGTCAGCCACGAAGCTTTATGTAAGAGGTTTTGATTAAAATTTTCGTTCGATATAGTTAAAAAGGATGCCCACATTGTCTTCCTCCTTATCCCAGCTATAGGTTTCCGCATAGTCGGCTTTTAGCATAGACACTGCCTCTTCATAACTTGACGTTTTGTCAATTTTGTCTACGGCTTCTGCCCAGATTTGCTGGTTTCCAGCAAATAGGGAATTAATGAAGGTAAACCTGTAATGCATTGGCACTAGAGTTTTAAACGGAGCCGACACTGTTTTTATCTGAAGGGAATCGGCGAGCGTACTGCGTTGTTCGCTTTGTCGGAGGGTGTCGTTGAGCGTAATTGGCTCTCTGGCCATTTCTGCCACTTCGGACGCTGCAAGTTTGTTTTTGGCAGGTTTTCCAAAACTTACTATAGGTTCCACAGGGGACTCTAAAGGTTCAGGTTCAGTTGTTGCCGTTATTTCTTCCTCTTCAGTTGTTTCCACCGTGGCAGCAATGGGTTCGGGTTCCTCAGGAACTGTTTCATCAGAAACCACGATGTCGGTTTCTGGTTCTGAAGCTGGTTCCGGATCGGTAGATGGATAACTGATTTCTTCTTTTACCTCTGGTGTTGTTTCAACTGACTCTGCATCTTCAACTGCTTCTGGTTCTGAAGTCGAAGATGAAGGGGCTTCACTCAATTGGGGCTTTATTTTTGGCGGTGCCACCGGGATGAATTCTGGTTCTTTTACCGGTTCAGGCCTGGGTTGATCCAGGAAAGCAGGCCGGGTCACCATTGGTTTTGGAATACATACAAAATCTGTTACATCTGCGGGAAGTTGATCCAGAAGCCCTTTCAATGCAGTTTCGGATACTTCAATCTTTTCCGGATTTTCATTTATGGCTTTGAGAATAAAACGGATGGTTTCACCACCAAAGGTTTCGGTGTAACCGGAAGCCTCAATCTCACGCACAACCTGTTCCATTACAAACCGGTTGATGCGGATGTATTTGCTGAATTCCTTGAGCAGGGGAAGTGGAATTTTCGGACTCGCCAGTGCTTCGGTTTCTCGGGTGAAAAAATCCTGGGGAGCGGCAGCCAAAAGGATCAGGTCGCAAATGGATTTGGTCACCAAAGGCTCAAAATCATACCGGTAAACTTTTATGTGATTTGAAAGTTTGTTCATAAAAGTTTTAAGCGCCTGCTTTACTTCTTCGTCTTCATAATCGAAGTAAGAACTCTTTAATTTGAGTGCCTCTTTTTGCCAATTGAGATATATGTTTTTGACAATCAGAAGATTGAGTTGCTGCTCGGTATTGAAAGTCAGGATTTCTGGTCCTGAAATGAAGGCTTTGTTGACAAAAAACTGCCGACAGAGGTCGTTGGTTAAACGCTCGGCGTATTTTTGTATATTTTGCTGATTTACAGTATATTCCATCAAATGAAATCCACTAAATTGGAAGGGGTAAAAGTAGTCATCCAAAATGCAAACCGCCAAGAAATTGACATTCATTATTCGGATTTGCCCATTCTCAAATTTTTGGGAGATGCCGGGTTCGACTGGATGCAGACCTGCGGACAAAAAGGCCGATGTACTACTTGTGCTTTTCAGGTTTTGGAAGGACAGGAAAATCTCAGTCCTCCTACCGAAGCCGAAGTCAGGTTCCAGTCTCTTGGAAAACTTCCGGAAGGATACCGTTTGGCTTGTCAGGCAAAAACTTTCGGATCGCTTGTAATTCGCGTTCCCGATGCATTAAAATTGCCCCACATTACTTACACCGAAAAATGACCTTCTGGCTCGTAAAATCTGAACCCAATACATACGCTTTTGAAACCCTCCGAAAGGATAAAAAAACCATTTGGGATGGAATCCGTAATTATCAGGCCCGCAATAACTTAAGGGCTATGACTTCAGGCGATGTTTGTCTCTTTTACCACAGTGGCGAAGAGAAAGCCGTGGTTGGTCTGGTCAAAGTAATTCATGAAGCCTATCCCGAGCCAGGTCCTGAAAGTGAAACATGGTCGGTGGTAGATCTGGAGTATTTAGAAGCATTTCCCCGGGCCGTCACGTTGAAAGCCATAAAAGCCCACCCTGTTTTGGTGGGAATGGCACTTGTCAAAAACAGCAGGCTTTCAGTTTTGCCGGTTACAAAAGAAGAATTTCAAATTCTTTGTTCACTGGGCGGAAGCTCGCTTGAACTATGAAAGTCAGTGGGTTTACCATCGTCCGAAACGCCCTGAAATTTGATTATCCTGCCGTAGAATCCATTTCTTCATTGCTGCCCCTGGTTGATGAAATGGTGGTGGCTGTTGGCGCTTCTGAAGATGCTACCCTTCAACTTATCAGGGATATAAACTCTCCGAAAATTAAAATTATTGAAACTGTCTGGGATGACTCCCTCAGAGAAGGCGGGAAAGTTCTTGCAGTAGAAACCGACAAAGCATTGGCAGCAGTTTCAGCGGATGCTGATTGGTGTTTTTATATTCAGGCGGATGAAGTGTTGCATGAAGCGGATATTCCCGCTGTGCGGCAGGCCATGGAAAAATATTTGGAAAGACCTGATGTCGAAGGCCTTTTGTTTGAGTATGTTCATTTTTATGGAAGCTACCAGTTTGTAGGCGACTCAAGGGCTTGGTACAGAAAAGAAATCAGGGTGGTAAGGCCATTGCCAGGACTCCATTCATACCAGGATGCCCAGGGCTTTCGGCTGAATGGTCAAAAGCTGAGAGTAGTTTCTATACCGGCCAGAATTCACCATTATGGATGGGTGAAAAATCCATTTTTTCAGCAGGAAAAACAGAAGCATTTCCACAAGTTATGGCACGATGA
>JBIPNA010000154.1:0-8112 GCA_044375665.1 Catalimonadaceae bacterium | reverse complement strand
CCGCAAGTCCAACCGTCCCGAAGAATTGGTAAAAACTGTTGAAGCTTACTGCAAAGCCAATATGCTCTGGCTCGATCACAGTGAACCAATTCAGTATTCTTCTGTGGTAGAACTTGATCTGAGTACTGTTGTTCCCACTGTTTCCGGACCAAAACGCCCTCAGGACAAGATCATCGTGAGCGAATTCAAATCGAAATTTGAAAACCTGATCAGCGACTTCGGGCGAAAATATGTGCCAGCTGCGCAAAGAGCTAAAACCCAGACAGAAACCATCGGTGAGGGCAACATGAAAGGCGCCTATGTTTTCGACGGCAAAGAAGACTATATGTTATACGATGGCAATGTTGTATTGGCCGCCATTACCTCTTGTACCAATACCTCCAACCCTTCGGTTATGATCGGCGCCGGACTCATCGCCAAAAAGGCTGTTGAAAAGGGTTTGAACATCAAGCCCTGGGTAAAACCTTCTCTGGCACCTGGCTCTAAAGTGGTGACCGAATACCTGACCAAAGCAGGACTCCTGCCCTATATGGAACAGCTTAAGTTTAATGTGGTTGGGTATGGCTGTACTTCCTGCATCGGGAATTCGGGCCCCCTTCCCGACCACATTGCCAAAGCAGTGGAAACCAACGATCTCGTAGTAGCCTCTGTCCTTTCCGGAAACCGGAATTTCGAAGCCCGTGTTCACCCACAGGTTAAAATGAACTTCCTGATGTCGCCCATGCTGGTGGTGGCTTATGCCATTGCCGGTCAGGTAGATTTCAATTTTGATTCCGATCCGCTTGGTTTTGACCAATCCGGCAATGCCGTATTCCTCAAGGACATCTGGCCCACAACCGAAGAAATCAACCAAACCATCCACAGTTCACTTTCAACTAAAGAGTTTGCCAAAAGCTACGGAACCATTTTCGACGGCGATGAGCAGTGGCAGGCGCTACAAGCTCCTCAATCCGAAGTGTATGCCTGGGATGCCAACTCTACCTACATCAAAGAGGCTCCCTTCTTTGAAAACATGAGCGATGAACCAGGTGCCATCAAAGACATCCACAATGCCCGGGTGCTTTTGAGTCTTGGCGATTCGGTAACCACCGACCATATTTCACCCGCAGGTTCTTTTAAAGAAGGCACCCCTGCAGGAAAATACCTCATTGGCCGGGGCGTAGCCAAAGAGGATTTCAACTCCTATGGTTCCCGCCGGGGACACGATGAGGTGATGGTACGTGGTACCTTTGCCAACGTCCGGATCAAGAACAAGGTAGCTACCAAAGAAGGTGGATTCACTACCTACTTCCCAACCGGAGAGGAGACTACTGTTTACGATGCAGCGGTTCAATACAAAACCACAAACACACCCCTGATGGTTTTGGCCGGGAAAGAATACGGATCTGGTTCAAGCCGCGACTGGGCCGCCAAAGGAACCTATCTCCTGGGCATTAAAGCTGTGATTGCCGAAAGCTACGAGCGGATCCACCGCAGCAACCTGGTGGGCATGGGCGTGGTACCATTGCAATACAAGACCGGCGACACCACCGAAAGCCTGGGACTTACAGGTTCAGAGACTTTTTCGATCCTCGGTCTGGAAAACGACAACTACCCCGGCAAAGAACTCACCGTAAAAGCCGTCCGCACCGATGGCAGCAGCTTCGAGTTCAAAGCCCATTCCCGCCTCGACTCACAGGTGGAGATCGAATACTACCGGCACGGCGGCATCATGCAGTACGTGACCCGGCAGTTTTTGAAGGGGTAAAAACCAATCGCTTTGAGGTCGCATTTTGTGACCTCAAAGCCTTTTATTACGCAAAATATTGTTCCACAAATTCAGGTAATCAGGGGATTAAAAGTCTTACTTGATTTTCAATTGGCAGCCACATTTCAGTTTTGAAACCAGAACGTTGAATCAACAAGTGAAAAGGAATATAAGTCGCTTTCCTGTTGATTTTATGTTCCAGCTAACGGAAGATGAATTCAAAAACTTGATATCACAAAATGCGACATCAAGTTGGGGAGGCCGAAGGAAATTGCCTTTTGCCTTTACAGAGCACGGAGCAGTTATGCTGGCCAGCATACTCAATTCCGAAGTGGCCATCCAAGCCAGTATTTTTGTGGTTAGGGCGTTTGTGCAAATCCGGGAATATCTGGATACCCATAAGGAACTGGCCAAAAAGCTGGAAGAACTCGAAGCCAAATACGATCACCAGTTTTCGGTGGTGTTTGATGCCATTAAAAGCCTGATCCATGAAAAGAATGAACCCAGAAATTTGATTGGGTTTAAGAGGGAGGGGAATTGATTTTGACGCTATGCGTGTTTGAAATCCCAAGTCCAGGGTGTTCAACCTATCCTTCACTATCCTTTGGATTTGACTTTTGATAACTGAGAACGCAAGGGTTTTTTCTTTCCTGGATTATTTGAGGTATCCGGTTGATCATGTGATTCAATGTGAAGTTTTTGTACCCAACCAAAAGTTCTAACCGGCAGCGTTGCAGTCCTTGACTATGGAGCTTTTGATGTGAGGATCTCAAGTTCAGCAATCTATTTTCCATGGGTTTAATTTGCTTCCATCGTCTCCAAAATTTCCGTCTTTTTCGGGTCCATGGAAATAGATTTTTTATACATTTGTCACATTCAACTGCATGATCTGTATAAATGATTGCCCGCCAAATCACTCCACTTCTTTTGGAATACGCCCAGTCTTTCCGGTCAGTTTTGCTTTTGGGGCCCAGGCAATCCGGGAAAACAACCCTGGCTAAAGCAGCCTTCCCCGAAAAAGCATACGTTTCCCTGGAAAACCCCGATGTGTTAGAATTGGCCAACCAGGATCCACGGGCTTTTCTGGGCAGGTTTCCAAATGGGGCCATTTTGGATGAAATCCAACGGGCACCTTTAATTTTCAACTACCTTCAGGAAATTCTTGACGATTCAGATAGGGATGGTCTTTTCATCCTTACTGGAAGCAACAACATTCTACTGCAAAATAACATCTCCCAATCCCTGGCTGGCAGAATTGGAGTTCTTGAATTATTGCCCTTTAGTTTTTTGGAGCTGGAAGCTTATTGGACCGGAAAACCATTGACTGATCTGATTTTAACCGGGTCTTATCCAGAGGTGCACCATAAAAATCGCAAACCCCAAATTTGGTATCCTTCTTACATCCGAACCTATCTGGAACGGGACGTACGGCAGATAAAACAAATTGAAAATGTCGTCCTTTTTCAAAAGTTTTTACGTCTTTGTGCCGGTAGTGTAGGTCAGCAAATAAACTATTCTACTCTAAGTAACGATTCCGGATTGGATGTGAGAACCGTTCAATCCTGGCTATCTGTTTTGGAAAGTACGTTTGTTTTGTTCCGCCTTCAACCCTTTCATCAAAATTTCAGGAAGAGGGTCATAAAATCACCCAAGCTTTATTTTCTCGATACAGGCCTGGTCTGCGCATTATTAAATATTAAAACTTCGGAAGAATTCAATAATTCTCATTTCAAAGGTGCTTTGGTAGAGAATTTTATTGTTTCAGAATGCCTTAAAAACAACATAAACCAACATTCTGGCGCTCAATTATTTTACTGGCGTGAAAACAATGGAGTTGAAATTGATTTGATTGTTGAGTTAAAAGGGCAAATTCAACCGGTCGAAATTAAATCTGCTCAAACGTATTCAAGAGACTTCAGCCTTAATTTAAAAAAATTTATGGCGTATTCCGGGACAACCACTGGTACGATTGTTTATACTGGTAACCAGAGCCTTGTGGTTTCGGATGGGCTGAAATTGATGAATTGGGCTGAATTTCTAAAAAATTAAGACAGGGTATTTTACCTCTCAAAAACCACCTTTCCCACCCGCTGAATATGGGCCAGTAAATCGGTGTTTTCAATTTTTCCAACATCTACCAAATCCATTTTCTGAGGAAAGTCCAGTTCATCCAATTCAATCTGAAGATCAAGCCATTGGTCAAAGGAAACCGGCGGTTCAAAAGAAATGGCAAGGTCAATATCTGAGCCCGCTTTATAGGTTCCCATGGCTCGTGATCCAAACAATACAACTTTCTTAATTTGAGGATGTTGGCTAAGGACTTGAATCAACCTTTGGTAGTACGGAGCCTCAATTCCAGATTTCATTCGCCAAAAAGCTTTCCTTGTTTCCCACTTCTTTCTTGTTCCAGCCTTTCTTCCAGGGCTTTGAAGGCTTCAAAATACACGTCTTTTATCCTCTTATAAATGCTATCTGCAGTTTCTTCATTGTAGGTGTGGGTACTCAAATCCCTTGATTTTTTCATTTGTTTCCATGTCTGTCCATCTGCAATATAACCGTCTTGAAAGGCTTGTTCCAAGGTTGGGTTCGGGCCGGAAATATCCTGGTAACCTTTGTATTTCAACAAATCCTGTAAGGTCTTCCAGGCCAACTCATACGTATATTCAAACCGCTGGATAATCCCTTCCTTTTCTAAATCATTAATGGATTCTTCAAGCAAACTCCCAATGCCCTCCTCCAACTTACCCAATGCCCTCCGATAATTGGAAAACCGTTGTTCCCAACGAATGTCTTTATCACCCATTTTTTAATGTAATTTTTTTTTCGAAAAAAGGTAAGGTCAGGATTAAGGCGAAATGTACCTGTTTAAACTCTTCATGGTTAATCTGAAAAATCCAAACTTTTGTGACGGTCATTCAAAGCATAAAACCATCTAAGACGATTAACCGCTTCTGTCGGGCCACTTGAATCCAACCCAAGGAATCCGCTTGCAATCAGCAAGACCCTAACCTTTGACTGTCCTTAAGGATCAGGCCGAAACCCGCATCATCCAACCAAAACGATCTGGTTTTTGACCTGTACGAATATCGGTTAGTTCTTTGAGAATAGAGGGCGCAAACGGCCGCTCTTCCTGAGGCGGAAGTGGATAATCGACACCGTCATTTTGAATGAGGGCTATAGGTGCGATGGTGGCAGCTGTGCCAACCCCGAATGCTTCTTTAAGTGTGCCGTTTTTTAAGGCTGTCAGAATTTCTTCAACACTGATCCTGCGTTCTTCAACCTTAACCCCACGCTCACGGGCAAGTGTTAAAACTGAATCCCTGGTTACTCCTTTCAATATGGTTGATCCGATGGAAGGTGTAATCAAAGTATCCCCCACCAAAAACATAACATTCATGGTACCGGATTCCTCAAAATAGGAATGGGTGGCAGCATCTGTCCAAAGCAACTGATGAAAACCTTGCTGTTGCGCCAGTTTGGTTGGGTAAAGAGAAGCAGCATAGTTGCCAGCAGCTTTTGCATTTCCAATTCCTCCATCGGCCACACGACTAAATTCTTTTTCTACTTTCACCCGGATTGGCTCAGAATAGTACTGACCTACTGGGGAACAAATGATGGCAAACCGGTAATTCTCAGCTGTTCTGACACCAAGAAACTCATCTGTGGCCACCATAAATGGTCTGATATAAAGGGAACTGCCTTCACTGGATGGCACCCAATTGCTGTCTAACTGAATCAATTGCCGCATTCCGCCAATGAACAACTCCTCGGGGATTTCGGGCATGCTCATCCGCACTGCTGATTGGTTGAAGCGCTCAAAATTAGCTAATGGCCTGAATATCTGAATATCACCCTTGGGTGTCCTGTAAGCTTTCTGTCCTTCAAATATGGCCTGACCATAGTGAAGGGCAGCCATTGAAGGATCAAAAGACCATGGCCCATATGGCAGGATCTCTCCTTGTCCCCATTTTCCGTCTGCATAGTCCACCACGAACATGTGATCGGCAAAGGCTGCACCAAACTTTAGTTGATCGAAATCCACTTCATTGATTCGGGATTTCGTGACCGGGGAAACAGGAAAGGATATGGTTGCGAACATGGAGCGGAATTTAGGACCGATTCAAAAGTAGTAGGTTGTTGGGGAAGATTCCAAATATTGCAGAGTTGGGCTTAAACTGCCATTCTGAAAAAAAGCAACTATCCCTCCTGGTCATGTTCAAACATGGCCCTTCCACAAAATTTTTATGCAGGAAGATTTTAAAGGCGCCAAAGAAAATTGGGCTTAAAAAAACCTTAATTTTCAATTGGGTCTTTGATGGTGTAAAAATGTAGGGCCTGGCCCAAACAGACTTATCCCCAAAAAAAAATCCTTCAAAATACACCCTGTAACCTGCCGGTCTTAAAATAAGAAACCCCTGGGTTAACGAACCCAGGGGTTTACGGCTAAGACGTTTATGGTTAAAAATCTCTTAGTACTTTCTTTTCATTACCCAATTAATTTACCTGTCGACATTTATTACTGGAATAAATCCCGTGGCTTCATGGTACAAAGATTAAATGTTGAAGCTTACCATCCATATCCAGGATTGTTTAGTTTTGTCCAAGTTTGTTCAACCTTTGTACAAACATTGATTTTCAGACCATTATATTTGAAAAAAAATAAATTTGGAAGACCCCAACATCAAAACAATTCAAGAAAATGAGGCCCTTTTTGGAGCGCTGGTCCAAAGAATTGAAGAAATCTGTTTAAGAGGGCCTGTCAAATCCTGGACCCAACGTGACTTTATTTATCTGAGTGAAGCCATTCAGGAAAAAACCGGGGATCCACTTTCTGTAACAACCCTGAAACGGATACTCGGAAAGATCCAATATCAGGGGCTTCCTTACCCCAACACCCTTTCCCTGCTGGCCAGATTCTGTGGATTTGCTCACTGGGAGGAATTTAAATCCGCTCAGTTATCAGAAATGACAACTATTTCTGAAGCGAAAAACATCCAGCGGCAGGAACCTGAAGCAGCAATTCCTTTCCCAAAAAGGCCAGTTACCAAAAGTTCTAAATTTCAACAGATTTATTGGCTTAGGACGACAATACTACTGGCCATTGCTTTTGGAGCAGGCTGGTGGCTTGCGGATTTTCGGAATAAGGAAGATTCTGTTCAGGCCTTTGGCCGGACTGGCGGTGAATCCTCGGGCAGGCTGGAATATTCGATGAAGGACAGCTTGTTTCCCCGGGAAGTGACTTTTGCCTATTCAGGCCCTGTTCCTGATCCGGCAGACCTGACGGTTATTACCTGCGAAAGTGGAAAAATGCAGTATTTCCAGATCAACCCGGAGGGTTTTGGGCAATCATCATACCTGTACGAACAGCCTGGACTTTACCATGCCAAAGTTTTTTCCAACAACCGGCAACTGGCTTTTTCCCCTGTCCTTGTGGAAAGTGAGGATTGGCTGGTTTCTGCCAGGGTTGATAACAAGGATTTTAATCTGATCAAGGCAAAACCAAAAAATGATGAATTATCCTTTTCTACCAAAGACCTAAGCAAGGCTGGCATCGACACATTTGGCCGATTTCATAGCAGAATGCGGCAATACAAGGATTATGGGTATTCCGGAGATAGCCTGTCATTTTCAATTGAGCTCCAAAATCAGGCAGTTAACAATGAGAACCGGGATCAACTGGTTTCAATCCGTCTGCGTTGCGGCAATTACCCTCTGATCATTCAACTGGCCAGATGGATGCCCAGAGACGGTTTTTTTGTACAAATTTCTGAAAAACTCTTTGAAACCCCTGAAAGGAAAAAATTCAACAATCTGATTCAACCACTGGATCATTGGCAAAAGCTCACCATTAAAACCTTTCGAAACCAAACGCAGGTCTGGCTTGGCGACAAAGAACTTTTACGGGAAAAATTCAAGCTGCCTTATGGAAGTTTGCTCGGTATTGAATTGGATTTCGTTGGAAAAGGAAGCTTCAGGAATTTGAATCTTGAGAAATTGACTGGATTGATGGTCTAACTGACGCACACCGTCTCCAATTTCACTTATGTAGAAATCAGCCACCAGTCCGGTTTTTTTATGGTATTGATCCCCGATCTGAGCGCAAAACTCAGGAACATGGCGGTCTTCGACCAGGGCAATGGCACAACCGCCAAAACCGGCTCCAGTCATTCTGACTCCAAGGCAGGCATCATGAGAACGGGCTGCATCCGTAATGGCATCCAATTCTTTGCCGGTAACTTCGTAGTCATGACGTAAGGAAAAATGTGACTCGTTTAGCAACTCTCCAAAGCGAACCAGATTGTGGGTTTCCAATACCTGACAAGCTTCCAGAACCCTTTGGTTTTCTGTAATGACGTGCTTTGCCC
>JBIPNA010000484.1:0-8128 GCA_044375665.1 Catalimonadaceae bacterium | reverse complement strand
GGGGGGATCGGAAGTATTGCCGGATGCATCGAATATTATACTTTCCGGCGGTTCCCTCCGTACAGGTACATCGGGCGGCTATACCGAAACAGTGGGAACCTTGAATCTAACAGCGAATTCATCCATCGTTCTTGGCAGTGGCATACATGCTCTTAATTTTGCCCCCTCCAATCTGGTAAGCTGGACCGCAGGAGTTCAATTGACCATAAGTGGCTGGCAGGGTCTTGCCAACACCAGTGGCACACAGGGCCAAATTTTCTTCGGTAACTTCCCGACTACACTGACAGCCATTCAGCTGGGGCAGATAGGCTTTGTGGGCTATCCGGGGACGCCTTTTTTGCTAAGTACAGGGGAGCTTATTCCCCCTGTAGCCCCGCTGAACTATGTATGGAATGCCACAAGCGGCTCTGCCAATTGGCAGGCAGCAGGCAGCTGGACCCCTGCACGAACCAGTCCTTCGGCCTCCGACATTTTGGTTTTCAGTGGCGGTGGAACCTCCACGGCTACCAACATACCCACCCAAACCATCAGCCAGATTGTGGTGCAGAACAACACCCGCATATCGCTTGAGGCCGCTACATCGGGAAATACGCTCAGGCTTCAGGGGGGAGCCGGCACAGATTTGTTCATCCAATACGGCTCGGGGCTGACACTGGGCAGCAGCAGTTCGGCCCTTAATCTGTCCTTTACGGGTACCGGTCATCTTGCTGACCTCAAGGGTGATATGACCGTCAACGGCAGTTCTGTATTCAATACCGCCAATTCCACCACCACGATAACGGGCAACAACAGCGTACCGGAGAATGTTCGACCGGCTCTGTATCTATCCGGCAGCAACAACCTGTCGGGCAACATCATCAACAACGGTATACTGGAATACGGAGGCACCACGCACAATTACAGCGGCATCATTTCGGGAACAGGCATTGTTAACCTTAGGGGTGACATATCTTCCTTATTGGTGACTTTTACCGGAGACAATACCTACACCGGCAGCACTTGGGTGTACGGGGGCAGGCTCAATGTAGGTAACGGGGGCACCACCGGATCGGTTGTGTCGAATGTGTTTCTGAAAGGCGGAAACATCCGTTTCAACCGTTCCGACAATCTGACCTATGCAGGCACGATTTCGGTGGTTGGTTATGATGAAGTTAATGGGGTTGCTTTACTCATCGAAAAATTTGGTACAGGGGCCCTTATACTGTCCGGCAGGGTTCAAAGCTCTGTAGAGTTTGGGGGACCTCTTATTGACCTGTACAACGGCGGCATCCGCCTGGGAAGGGCCAATGTACTGGGGGATTCTACGCAGTTTACAACAAGAAATACTAATCCCACCACTACCTATCTGGATCTCAATGGTTTCAGCGAAACCATTGGCAGTATAAACCAATCCACCTCCAACCGCAACTTTCAAGTCACCAACAGTGTAGCCGGGGCTGTGGATACCCTAACTCTTTTAGAATATTCACAATTTAATTCAACTCAGACAATTCTAAACGGGTCTGGGACGGTCAGGCTGAATATTTTGGGGGAGACAACTATAAGGTCTGTCAGTACGTATACTGGAGGTACCTTCGTTGGGCCTTCAGCAAGGCTTAGATTTTTTAGTGGCGGCCGTATTCCGTCAGCAGGCGGCATAGTCAATAATGGGTCTGTAGTTATAAATCTGAGTAGTAGCGCATCCCCGACATGGGACTACAACGGCATCATTTCCGGTACGGGCAGTCTTAGCAGATTATCCAGTACTAACGCTAGCACCGTATTTACGCTTTCTAACCGGAATACCTTTACTGGCGGACTCATTATTAGCGGCGGGGTCACCCGGCTGGGCATTGCTGGTGCCCTGAGCAATTTTTGTCCCATCACCATGAATTCCGTTACATGGTTTATACCTGCCATCTTTGAAACCGGCGGATTCACGGATACAGTGGGAACCCTGCAAATGTTAAACTCGGGTTCCATTGCCCTGGGTGGAGGAAACCACAGGCTTGTTTTTGCCAATTCGAGTGGTTTGGTCTGGAACACCCAGGATCCCGACGTATCAGGTAATGAACCCGATCTACCTGTAACTTTGACCATTACCGGCTGGACGGGTACAGCAGGCAGCAGCGGTACGGCAGGCAAGATATTTTTCAGTAGTCCGACCGGGCTTACCGCCCAGCAACTTTCCCAGATAACATTCAGCGGGTATCCGAACAATCCGGCCATGCTGCTTCCTACGGGGGAGTTGGTACCTGGCCCTCCAGTATTGGTCTACACCTGGTTAGCGACCACAGGAACAGCCAACTGGCAAACGCCTGCGAGTTGGTCTCCTGCCCGTAATACACCTCTTTCTACAGACATACTACAATTTTCTGCCGGGGGTACCTCTACCGCATCCAATGTACCCACCCAGACCATAGCCCGAATTATCACGAGCAATAATACCAATATCACCCTTTTGGCGGCGGCCGACGGCAATACACTCACCATCGTGGGAGGTATCGGCACCGATCTGTCGATGGCCAATGGCACGGTGCTTACCCTTGGCAGTGCTACCACAGGGAGCCCTGCCATGCGACTGGTTCAAAACGGTCCTGCCGGGCTGGTTTCCTCCATTGGGGGCACCCTGAATCTGGCAGCTGGGAATACGAATAACACCTTTGATGCAGGCAATTACTACACTACGCTGGTAAATGGAGGGGTAATAAACACAAGCGGCACCCTGGACGGGAAAATTCTTCAGGTAACCGGCAGCGGAACACAGATCAGTCTGAACCGATCAGACAATTACACCTTGTCTGCTAACCTCGGCCGTGTAACTACCATTACTACTACGCCCACAGGGCGGTATATTAAAAATGGCGCCGGCACGGTGACGGTAACCGGGACACTGACTCCCTATGGAGGGATATCCATCAACAGTGGGACCCTGATGGTGGGCAATGGCGGCACATCGGGAATTGCAACTCAATACTATGGAACTTACGTAAACAACGGGGTTTTGATCTGGAACAAATCCTCGTTTGATAGCTGGAGTAATTTTAATCCGTGGACAGGTAGTGGCTCCCTGATCAAACAGGGAACGGGGACCCTTTTTTTATCCAGAAACCATACCTTCGGCGGAGGAACCACCATCAGTGGAGGGGTCTTACTACTTGGTGATAACACAACAAATGGTATGGTATCGGGCAACATTGTTAACAATGCGCAGCTTTGGTTTACCCACGGTTCGGCACTTTCCTACGGCAATATCATTTCCGGCAGTGGCGCTTTTGACAAGCGAAGTCCATCAGTCCTTACTTTTACAAACCGGCATACCTACACAGGCAATACTTTTATCCGCAATGGCGGCACCCTACAGATGGGGATATCCAATTGTATTTCGAATCTCAGCGCTGTGGTGTTGGACAAGGCAACCCTTCGGACCGGAGCGACGACGGGATTCAGCCAGAATCTGGGCACCTTGGGTGTCGTCAGCAGTGCGGTTTCGATCAATATACCCGGTCAGAACTCCACCATTACACTAGGCACAGGGGCTCACACGGTTAACTTTGCCAATTCCAGTGGCGTAAGCTGGGATGTTGGCGTAAACCTGACCATCAACGGCTGGACAGGAACGGCAGGCACACCCGGTACAGGAGGCAGGATATTTTTTGGCAATAATGCCTCGGGTCTGACGGCAACGCAGCTGTCGAGGATTACCATTTCCGGCTTTTTGGGGAATCCGGTTCTTCTTTCTACAGGAGAGCTGGTTCCCACTTCAACCCCGCCGCCGAGCTACCGCTGGCTGGCTGCGGCAGCAAGTGCCGACTGGCAGAATCCGGCGAGCTGGACCCCGGCGAGGAATACACCTGCGGTCACTGACATTCTGGTATTCAACACAGCCGGGTCTTTTTCGGCCATCAATGTACCCACTCAGACCATCGAGCGGTTGCTGGTAAGCAACAATATGACCCTCCGTCTGGAGGCGGCAAGCGGGGGCAGCACCCTCACCATCCGTGGCAACTCGGCCTGCGGCCAGCTGGAGATAGCTGCCGGCAGTAAAATAGAACTGGGAACTCCCGTAGGCAATATACCCATGAATCTGGGATTTGCAGGGACCTGCAATGTTGGGAACATTGCAGGCGAAATGTATATCTACGACAATGGTACCTTTAGCACAGACAATTCCATCACCTACATGGCAGGAGGAATTTTGCGATACGCAAACGGCAATTTTCTGGGCGATGTGTATTTGTCCCCTCCAACAATGAATACAAGTTATTACGCAGGTACCTTTGATTTCCAAATGACTACCGACCATACTTTTTCCACCAGCCGGATAAAAGGGAGCGGCCTTGCCTACCTGGCAAAATCATTTGGTACGCAGAGTACACTGGGATTCAGCGGGTCTGCTAATTCGGGGATTGAATTCGAAATACTGCTGAGTGCGGGTACCATTAAGCCCCTTACGGCCACGGCACTTCCCGATTCCAGTTTCTCTGTTATATACGATGCTATAGAGGGAAACAACTGTGTATTTGATGTGAACGGCTTTAGCCTGGCAATGAAATATTTATATAACTACACTGGCTACTCTAATTCCTATCGCCTTACCAACGGTGGAGCCTCACCGGCGATACTGACGATACTCGATTATAGTTATTGGCCAAGAGGTGTTATTGAGGATGGTATTGGTGGCCTTTCGCTTACCTTTTTTCCGAAATCTGGTTTCTCTGAAAATTATTTCAATTTTGGTGAGAATCCTTCCTACACGGGTACTACCACCGTATATCCCGGTGCCAAACTGGAGATTTTTGGTGAGGTTGGAAGCCAGAACATTGTGAACAACGGTCAGCTCTATTTCAATTTATATGAGAATAATCAAAGCTATACCGGGGAGATTTCAGGTACGGGAGAAGTAATCAAAGGCGATTTGTATGAAGATTCATTTTCCTATACATCTTACAATGCCGGACTTACCTTAACAGGGGTGGGGTCCTATACTGGAAACACCAGGCTTTTACACGGTTATGTGGAGCTTGGAGCATCAGGGGTCCTTCCAGATGCATCTACCCTTGTGATGGGCTTTACCATCCCAAATGCGCAGGTAGTCGGGCTTAATACAGCTGGATACAGCGAGACCACTGGGAAGATCAGGGTTAACGGCAACTGTTATATTCAACTGGGCACAGGCAGCCAGATTCACACGCTGAATTTTGCGAATTCATCCACAGAGACATGGCTACCTGGCAGGGTATTGACCATTTCCAACTGGCAGGGAACGGCAGGCAGCAGCGGAACGGCGGGCAGGTTATTTTTTGGAAACGATGCCACGGGCCTTACAGCAGCCCAGCTCAGCCAGATTTCCTTTCTTGGTTATATGGGTACGGCCATGTTGCTTCCAGACGGAGAACTTGTGCCGGCGTCCGTTAATCCTAATTATGTATGGAATCCGACATCGGGATCTGCCGATTTCCAGTTAGCCTCGAACTGGACTCCTGCACGGACTGTACCCGGTCTTGATGATTTGCTCGGCTTTACCGCGGGGGGCAGTTCCATAGCTACCAATGTACCGACGCAAACGATAGGCCGTTTGATTGTGGACAACAACACTGCTGTTACCCTGCAACCATCAGGTGCAGGACGAATGCTTACCTTACAGGGCGGTTTGGGAACAGACATGGTGGTCGGAACAGGCAGCACGCTGACCATCGGCAATGGAGCTAATTCTTTGGGAATTCAGTATTTCGGATCTGCTCTGGTTGCGAACATATCCGGAACACTGACTGTGAGCAGCAGCAATGTGGCCAATTCATACAATACCACCGGTGCTGAGACATTCATCTCAGGTGGCACTCTCAATGTAGGTGGTACCCTGACAGGCAATGTTACCAATAACGGTCAGG
This sequence comes from Catalimonadaceae bacterium, assembly GCA_044375665.1. GTDB lineage: Bacteria > Bacteroidota > Bacteroidia > Cytophagales > Flexibacteraceae > CAMDMI01. The sequence continues at coordinate 2,258 of JBIPNA010000484.1, read as the reverse complement.
TGATTTTCAGCCATCCCTCGGGCAGCCTTACCTACAGCAACATCATTTCCGGTACAGGCAGACTGGAAAAGCAAGGTAGCTCTACGCTCATTTTTGGTAGTAGCCAAACCTACAGCGGCGAGACCCTCATCAGTGCCGGAACAATAATATTAAGTTTAGGGGGACTGCTTCCCACTGGCACTGCCCTAACCGTAAGCAGCGGTGGTACTCTGGACCTCAATGGTTTTGTTGGGCGGGTCGGCTCTATAAGCGGAGCAGGTGTGATCACAAATTCCGCAACCGGGGCTGCTACATCCACACTGTATGCAGGCGAGGACGGAAGTTCCACCACCTTCAGCGGCATTATCCAGAACGGGGCATCTGCCATTCGACTGGTCAAGACAGGGGTAGGCACACTGAACCTGGCAGGAAACAATACCTATACAGGAGGGACCATCGTGACTGCGGGGGTTCTCTCTCTGGGGGCCGGGGGCGCCAGTGGTTCCATAGTGGGCAATGTAAACATGGGTTTTTCCTCTTTCACGTTTCCGACGAATAATCCGACCCTGAGTTTCAACCGCTCGGACAACATCACCTATGCGGGCGTAATTTCAGGAACGGGCACGGTGACCAAGCAGGGGGCCAATACGGTAAGCCTTACAGGCGACCATACCTTTACCGGCACCACGATATGCAATCAGGGAACCCTTTCAATCGGCAACGGAGGCACCACAGGATCCCTTGCCGACGGGGAGATTGTCAACGATGCGATCGTGGCCTTCAACCGCTCAGACAGCTATACTTTCGATGGCCTCATATCGGGTGTGGGTCTGGTGGAAAAGCGGGGAACCGGGACGGTGATATTTACCAACAATCATACTTACGACGGCTTAACCAACATCATCGGGGGCACGCTCTCTCTGGGAAATAATACCACGGGAGGTTCGGTAACCGGAAATATTTCGATACAAACCACAGGGAGAGCACTGGTATTCAACCGCAGCAACGACCTCACCTTTCCCGGTGTAATATCATCAACAGCTGCCGGAACCCTGACCAAGCGGGGCAGCAGTGTGCTCTACCTGACAGGTACCAATACCTACGCCGGAAATACGATAGTGAATTCCGGAACCCTTTCCATCGGGGCAGGCGGCACTACGGGATCAATCAATTCGAATATCGTTGACAGTTCGGTGGTGATTTTTGACAGGTCAGATGCACTTACCTATGCCAGGGCAATATCCGGACCGGGTGCCTTGAGAAAGCAGGGAGCCGGCGTGCTGACTCTCAACCAGTTCAATACCTACACCGGTGCTACTTTTATTTCTGCCGGCACCCTACAGCTGGCATCGGCATCCGAAAGGATCAGTAATCTGAGCCGGGTAGAGCTCAGCGGGGGTACACTGAGAACAGCGGGCAACCCTTTCAATGAAAATGTAAGTACCTTAACTCTGGGAGCCAGTTCAGTGATAGCACTTCAGGGAACCGGGACGCATGATCTGAGGTTTCTCAACTCGGCGGGCACGACCTGGTCTTCGGGAACCACACTGACCATTACGGGTTGGCAGGGCATACCCGGTGCATCCGGAACAGGCGGGAAAGTATTTTTCGGAAGTGTTTCCGGTACCCTAACGGCCCAGCAACTTTCTCAGATCGTGTTTCAGGGATTCACGGGTTCGCCGGTGCTGCTTTCAACAGGAGAACTGGTGCCTCGTGCCGGCTTCAACTGGGTGGCCACCTCCGGCTCCGCCAATTGGCAGACCCCTTCCAGCTGGAATCCTGCAAGGACAAGTCCTGTAGCAAGCGATGTTCTGGTGTTTCCAAACGGGGGGAGTTCCATTGCCACCAATGTTCCCACACAGACGATTTCCCAGATTCTAATGTTAAACAATACCTCAGTTACCCTTGAGGCAGCAGGCTCAGGCAATACCCTGACCTTGCAAGGAAGCACAGGAAACGACCTGAGCATTCCGATTGGTTCGTCCTTCACCATTGGCAACGGCGCCAATGCAATGAATCTGGCTTTTACGGGGGTGGGCAATGCCACCAATGTAGACGGCACCCTGACCCTGAGCAATGCCAATACCGCCAATACCTACAATACCACCAATTCCACTACACTTGTTACAGGGACCTTCAACATTGGTGGCAATATAATTGGCAACTTTGCCAACAACGGGTTGGTGAATTTTACCCGGCCCGATGCCTATGCTCATCCGGGCATCATTTCCGGGACAGGGGCAGTAACTGTATCTGGAACAGGACCAATTACTATAACA
>JBIPNA010000153.1:0-8148 GCA_044375665.1 Catalimonadaceae bacterium | reverse complement strand
TGGTTGTACCGGGACAGATACCAGGGTCATTACTTTTGTCCCTGCACCTGCAGTGGATGCGGGTCCCGGTCAAACCATTTGTGGTTTAACCGGCAATATTCAAATGGAAGGATTTTTCCCTTCAAACGGTATCTGGTCAGGGCCAGGAATCAACCAGCAAGGCGTTTTTAATCCTACAGGTTCCCAATTGGGAACAGAGGTTACAGTTACTTATGCTGCCACCCAAAACGGATGTACGGCCAGTAGCACAAAAACGTTGTTTGTAGTTAACATCCCGGGGCAAATAGCCATTTCCTCTGCTTCAGCACAATCTTGCGAAGGATCTGTGCTGCCGCTTGACCTGAATCTGACAAATACAGGTGCATTTACCATTGCCTGGTTGCGCAATGGAGCAGCCATCTCCGGAGCAAATTCAACTATTTTCAATGCCACCCAGTCAGGGGTGTACCGTGCCGAAGTAAAAGCCTCATCCTGTCAGGTAATAAGTCCGGACAAAACCATCACATTTCAGGTTGTTCCGGGAAGTCCAACCATTTCTCAGGCAGGAAATATACTTCAGTCAAGTGCAAGCACCGGAAACCAGTGGCAACGCAACGGACAGAATATTCCAGGAGCTACCAACCAGACATTCCAACCAACTCAATCAGGAATTTACACGGTGGTAGTAACAAGTCTTTCCTGCACATCCGATCCTTCAAATGCTATTCCGGTCACTTTTACAGATGTAGAGGAAACGCTGACAGCCAAAACGGATGTCCTGATCTTCCCCAATCCTTCGAATGGAAGATTTCAGGTTCGGTTCACAGGAAATCCTGGAATTCAGGTTCCGGTACGCATACTTGATGCTTCGGGCCGCCAGGTCTGGACCACAGAGCTGACCTCGGAAAACCAGTCAGAGGAAGGGTTGACCCTGGAACCATCAGGTATGGCATCAGGGGTATATTGGATTCGATTCACATTCCCGAACCAAACACTTATTAAGAAGCTGATTATCAAATAAATTCTTTAGTAAATTCTGTCAAAAAAAATCCCGGCTCCAAAGGCTGGGATTTTTTTTCGTCAAGAGCCTGTGAGACATGGAAAGCTGCTGCCTTATGTTATAATTACGCCATGAAAACAGGATTGCTATTCTTAACCGCATTGTTCTTTTCCATTTCGTTTTTGTTTGGACAGAAAAAGGAAAAAGGCAAAAAGCCAGCACCTAAAAAGCGGAGTTATACCATTGAAGTCCTGCCACAGCCTTCTAAGCAAAAAGTAGAAATCCGGTTTCGCGGAGAACTTTTCACGTCTTATCGTTATCCTGATAACGTCATGAAACCCATACTCTGGCCAATTATTGCACCCGGAGGAATGGGCATGACAAGGTCCTTTCCAATTGAACCTAAGCCCGGGGAACGGACAGATCATCCCCATCATGTTGGACTATGGTTCAACCATGGTGATGTAAACGGGCATGATTTCTGGAATAATTCCCTGGATATCGGGAAAGAGCATAAAGGCCCGTTTGGAAAAATCAGGCACCGGGCCATCCGAAACTACCACAGTGGAAATGACTTTGGAGATCTGCTGGTTGAGTCAGACTGGCTGGATCAGTCAGGAAAACCACTGTTGGAAGAAAAAACCTATTTCCGCTTTGAACAGAATCACCGGTTCAGAAGTATCACCAGATGGGCCATGTTGGAAGCCAGGGAGGACTCTGTTTTTTTCAGAGACAATAAAGAAGGATTACTGGGCTTAAGGGTTGCCCGCTTTTTGGAATTACCCAACGACAAGCCTGAGTTGTTTACCGATGCAAAAGGCAATAAAACCAATGTTCCGGTTATGCCTGATCAAAATGCAAAAGGGAATTATTTCAGCAGTGAGGGTATGCAAGGCGATGCAGTCTGGGGAAAAAGGGCCAGATGGATGCAGCTGAAAAGTAAAAAGGGGACTGATAGTGCAGGAATATTGATTATGGATCATCCCAACAATCCTGGATTTCCTGCCCACTGGCATGCCCGGGGTTATGGCTTGTTTTCAATCAACAATCTGGGAGCGAAAATTTTCAGCGGGGGGAAGGAATCACTCGACATGATAATCCCGCCCGGGGGCAAAAAGTTGTTTGCCTACAAATTATTTTTCTGGTCGGGTAAGGCACCAAAAGAGGCTGAGATAGAGGCATGGTATGCCGCCTGGCTTGCAGAATCAAATCCTGCTTTTTAACCTGATACTATTGAACCACATTCGGAGTCAGCTTTTTCTTTTTTTCCTATTGGGCCTTATTCTGATGGTCCAAAAAGAAGCTTATGGGCAAGATCCGATAGCACGTCATTTTAAAACAACTGAGGGATTGCCCTCCAACACCATTAACTCTTGCCGGCAGGATAAGGATGGTTATTTGTGGATGGCCAGTGAATTCGGTGTTTGCCGATACGATGGTTTTGAGTTCCTGCATTTTGGAATGAAAGAAGGATTAGAAGACAATGATGTATTCGGGATTTATGTCGACTCCAAAAACAGGGTCTGGTTTTCCCTCAGCAATGGAAAGCTAAATTACTATTCGAAAGGCAAAATCTTCAATTCATCTTCTGATCCCAGGCTTCGAAAGCTGGTAACTTCCTCATTCTTTAACGGATTCATAGAAACAGATAATGGCCAGAGTTGGTGGACCACACGAAGCGGTGGAGTTTTCCATATTCGCCCGGATGGGCAGATAAAACATTTAAAACCATTTACACATCTCCCTGCACAGTTCGTTGCGCCTGGCATTTCTCTTGGAAAAGATCGGGAAGTAAGGATCTGGTGTGGAAAAGGCATTGTGAATCTTTCCGTGAACAGTGAAGCCTTTGAATACCAAAGTCAGCAACCAGGAACGCAAGTAGATTATTTTTATACCAGGCCAAATGGTCAAATCACTGTTTTTGGCCAACACCAGGCCTGGGTAAAAGGGCCCGGAGAGATGGAACTTCAACCCATACCAACTTCGGTTTTTTCATACAAGGAAAATATTTTCTCTCTGAATGAGGACTCAAAAGGAAACTTATGGGTTGCCGGCATGGAAGGGGTATTCCAAATCCAAAACGGGACTTTTTCATCCAGCAAAATTGTACCTTTCTTCACCGGACATTCTGTATCAGGTTGCTTTCCTGACAGGCAGCAAAATCTTTGGATCAGCTCGCTTAATAAGGGAGTATACCTGGTCGGAAACCCCAATAACATCCTTTTTCGTCCCTTTCAGGAATTGTCAGGGGTCCCTGTTACCACCCTGTTCAAACACCAAAACACCATCTGGTTCGGAAACGATCGCGGACAAATTGGCTACCTGGAAAACAAACAAATACAATTGGTTGAACAACCTCCGGTTATTTTATCGCATGGCAGAGGCAGGGTAAAAAGATTTCTGTCAGATCCCATAATTCAAGACAGAATCTGGGCCATTACAGAAAACGGGATTCAAGTTTTTCGAAATAAGAAGTATGAAATGGGCTTCCCAACGAGCACCAAGTCTCTGGCATTTCTGAGCTCAGGCGACCTCGCCATTGGCACTGCTTCCGGAGCAATTTCTTGTTCAAAAACCAGCCTGGAGGAGGATATGGCATCCATTCAAAGCTTGAGGAAAGAAGGAAAAAGCATCGAAAAAATCATTTTGCCTTTTGTCCAATCCACCCTTCTGAAGGAAAATAAAATTATAACCGGCACCCGGGTTTATGACATCCAGGAAGATCAAACCCAAACCCTATGGCTTGCCACAAACACCGGCTTGTTTAGTCGCCAGCAAGGAAAGACGCTCTTGTATAAACCGGACAACAATCTGGAATCCCGCTCTTTTCAACATTTGGAAATATTGAGTGACGGATCCCTGATTTTGTCTTCCAATGGCTGGGGATTGTTTCGGATAGAAAATAAACAAACTTCCTTGCTTACCCAGGCTGATGGTCTTCATTCTTTGTACATAAAAAACATGCGCCGTTTTGGCGGAGACAGCCTTTGGGTCTGTACCAATTCTGGTTTATTCAGAGTGGTTTATTTGGAAAACCGGGGCAAACCGGAAGTGCGCCAATGGAACAATGACAACGGCCTGGACATTGAATCAATTAATGACCTGGCATTTTCCGGGGATACGGCTTTCTTCGCCACAGAAAATGGAATTCTGATGCAGCCTGGGTTTCACAACCTGAAACCTGAATTGAGGTCAGGATTGAAGCTGGCTGGAATGGTAATGCAAGGGAAAGTGCTTCCTCTAATCCCCAAACTGGACATTCAAAAAGGAAAAGAGCTGGTCTTATCCCTGGTAGATTTTGATTTCAGGTGGGATGGAAGTCCCCGGTTCCGATACTCCATAGATCAGGGAAAAACCTGGATTCCAGTTCCTTCAAATAAAATCAGATTAGGCCCCTTACCAGAAGGAATTTATCCTGTTTGGGTACAACATAAGCTGGGAGGGGAAATCTGGTCCTCAAAAATGCAATTGGTGGAAATACATGTCACCATCCCCTGGTTTCAGTATAAAACAGTTCAACTTGCATTAATCGTATTGGTTATTGGTCTCCTGGCTTTGGTATGGGTCAGATGGAGATTGGTTCCCCGATTAACATTTAAAAATGAACTTGGGAACAAGCTGTGGATTTCCTGGCAAAAACGGCAACTGCTGGCTTATGATTTTGCGCTTCAACATGTGCAAACGAAAATGACTCTGGATGAAATAGAATCCGGTTTGGAACTGACTTCCAGGATGAGGGTATTGTTGAAAAAAAGAATTCGGATACAACCTACGCATGGCCTTCCGATGCGGGAAGAGCTTGAGCAGATCACCGATTTTTTAAAACAGTTGCCATCTGCTGAAAACTTTCAAATTCCATTTCGAAACAATCTGAATGAAGATGTATCCGCCCTGAACAAACCAGTGCCTGCTTTATTCCTTGTTCACCTCCTTCGCATATCCACCCATCTTTTTGGGGAAGAACCCCCAAAACCAGGAGAAATCAACCTCAGCTTAAATCAGATTGGGCAGACCCTTAGGTTTTCCATCGACCTTTCTCCCCTACCCGGTCGTTCCCCTTTGGGACCCGAGGCCTGGAACACCCTGCTCACTGAACTGGGTGAAATCCAGACCTGGGTTGAAGAGTGGAACCTCAGCAAACAAACAAGGCTGGAACTGTTGTTGCCCGAAATGATTTTGGGAAGCAATCCACGGCACAGTTTTCAGGTTTTGATTTACACCTGAGCCAAGGCGCCAAAACAATTGTTATTCTTCTTCTACATTGTCGGCCAGGCCCATCAGGTCGTATGCACCTTGAACAACAACCTGACGATCAGCAGCCGAAATTCCTTTAGGAAAACTGATTTCCGTCCAACCACCCTGATTTGCCCCTTTCTGGACTTGCTGAAAGACAAATCTGCCCTGCCCTGCCTGAAGAAAAACACCATACAATTTATCCCGCACAACAAGTGCATTGTCCGGAACGGCGAGTACATCCCTGGTCCCGGACTGCACAATAGCAACAATCTGCATGTTGGGCAAAAGGGATGGAGTGATGTTCTGAATATGGGCATGTACACGGACCGTCCGATCAGACTGAACTTTTTGATTGATGAGGTAAACGGAAGCCTGATATTCCTTCTCTGGAAAACCGGCTACAGAAAACCGAAGCGGCTGTCCTTCCCGGAGCTTTCCCAAATCACTTTCGAAAACCATTAACTCTGCATGGATATGATCGAGGTTGGTTATTTCACATATCGGTTTCCCCAATTCCAGATGCTGGCCGGGGTGAACAAACGATTCCGTGATATATCCATCCATGGTTGCCCTGACATCCAGGGTAGCCACAAAGCGACCTTGAAGAATACCCCTCAAGGAGAAGCCCATCCATTCCAGTTTCTTTCCCAGAACCCCCTGTCTTGACTTTAGCATTTGATATTCCATCTGACTTTCCTGGGCATTTTTCATGGAAGTTGCATTGCCTTGTACCAAATCCTGTTGTCTTTGGGCTTCGGTCTCCAAAAAGGCCAATCTGACATGATTTGAGGCATATTCTTGTTGCATTTCCAGAAATCCGGGACTTTCGAGAGCACAAATAAGGTCTCCTTTGTGAATATGCATTCCCTGCAGCAATTTGGTTTCCTTGACGAAAGCTGCAGCAGGAGAAGAAACCATAACAATGTTTTGAGGCGGAACATCCAGCCAACCATGAACCTGCCATTCATCTGGCAGGTTGTGGGTTGATAAAGTCATGGTCTTCAGACCAATCTGTTTCGCTTGTCCGGATTGAACCAGTACCGTATCCCTGTTGGGTTCTGATTCAGGTTTTGCTTGGTTCTGAGAGGCTTTGTCCCTACAAGAAAAAAACAGGAATGTAAAAAGAGGAATTAGAATGAAATTGATAATGCGGTTCATGATCAGCGTTGGATTTGAGATAGTTGTAATGCCAAAAGGTAGAGTTGGTGCCTTGCTTCTACAGCTTGTTCCTCCTGGAACAGTGTTTTTTGGGTCACCTGAAGAAAATCGAGCAAACCAATGGAGCCGGTTTGAAGCTGCAGCAATGCCCCGGACCTGATTTGCCCCGCCATTGGAAGAAGGCCTTGTTCGTGCATTCGAACAAGATTTTTCTGAACTTCGAACCGGCTTAAAGTCTGAGCCCATTCCTTCCTGATATTCAGAATTTCCATTTCTACCCGGCTGTTTTGTGCCTGCACCTGAAGTTCTGCGGCTTTAATTTTGTCCCTGACTGGCCTTTGCCATACGGGAGCACTTATGCCCAGTTGGATCCCCTGAAACCTGTTGTATGGACCTGCAAGGCCACCCCCGGACAAGGGAATACCTCTTAAAGACTGATTAAAGTAGCCAACAGTCAGGTCAGGATTAAGGCGGTTTCGTTCTAATTTCAGAGACCATTGCCGGAGGGCTTCCTCTTGCCGGGCCAATTGAAGTCGGGTTGCAGTATCCAAAGCGTATTGGGAAGTTAACCCAACCGGAATTGGAAAACGGATTCCTTTTTCAGGGATGTTTTGGATGCTGCTTCCCGTTAAGAATTGAATCTGATTTTTAATGCTTTCCAATTCAGATTCCATTTGCTGAAGACGCATCATCATTTCCATTGCAGATGTTCGTGCCATGGCCACTTCCAGTTCAGATGCAGCCCCTTTTCTTTGACGGATAGAAGTCAAAGAATCGGCACGGACAAACAGGGAATCCATTTTCCGGTATAGGAATTGTTTTTCCTTAACAGCGAAAAGCTTTTCCAATTCCCGACGCAACTCTGTTTCCAATTGAATTTCCGCCCACCTGTACATGAGATTGGAAATAAGGACCATCTGTCCCTGGAAGCCCTGCATTTTCCGGATACTTCCGGGAAATGGAAACGTGTGGGATACCATGAGGTTCTGGTCTCCATAATAGCTGTTGTACTGGCCAAGCTGGGCCTGAAAAGAAGTTTTTCCAATGTCTCTGGCACCTGATTTCATGGCTTTTGAAGATGCCACTTCCAGGGAACAGGCTTTAAGCCATGGATGAGATTGCCGCATGGAAGCCATCAAAGTTTCCATATCTTTTTCATTATTGCCGGCTACCTGCGCATTTGCAGAACCAACCACGACCAAAAGTAAAAGAAGTCCTAAAACAGCCCTCGACGCAGTTTTCCTGAATTTCTTTTCACTCAATGCATATAAAACGGGCAACACAAAGAGGGTAAGCAGGGTGGCAGAAACCAATCCTCCGATAACCACAGTAGCCAGTGGTTTCTGGACTTCAGCACCAGCTCCATGAGAGAAAGCCATCGGCAGAAATCCCAATGAAGCCACAAGTGCAGTCATCAGCACCGGCCTTAACCGGGACCGGGTTCCCTGGAGAATTCTGTCTTCTACATTTAAAAAGCCTTCCGTGTGCAGTCGGTTGAATTCTGCCATCAGCACAATCCCATTCAGGACCGCTACACCAAAAAGAGCTATGAATCCTACGCCTGCAGAAATACTAAAAGGCATTTCCCTGAACCAGAGCGCCAAAACCCCTCCGATTGCCGAAAGTGGAATGGCCGAAAAGACCAACAGGGTTTGGCTAAACGAATGAAAAGTAATGTAAAGCAGAAAAAATATCAAGGTAAGTGCGATGGGTAAGGCAATACTGAGTCTGCGCTTCGCTTCCTCCATGTTTTTAAACTGCCCTCCGATATCAAT
>JBIPNA010000221.1:0-5886 GCA_044375665.1 Catalimonadaceae bacterium | reverse complement strand
CATAACCAGAAGGCTGCTTTTCAACAGTCGGATCAGTCGGGCATCAACGGGGTCTTTAGGATGAAGGCTTGGGGTAAAAAGAAATATGAGGATGGAAAAAGGAATCCAGAGGAAGCCGAAGTATCCCAACTCTGTAAATATGGCCAGGTAGGTGTTGTGAAAATTGTATTCTTTATCGCTTTCAGCCACAAGGTCAAAGTGCTTTCGGCTTAGTTTTTGGTTGTGGTAGCCAACACCGAAAAAATCCATTTCATCCACAACGGTCAGCGCTTCCCCAATCAGTTCAGACCGGTTTCCCAGGATATTTCCTCCTTCAAATTGCTCAAGACGGAGCTTTGGCATCAGAACTTCCTGAAAAATGGTAAATCCAAAAACAAGGATTCCTGCGAAAATCAAAGTGCCTGCAAGTGATCTGTAAACCCATAAAATGTAGAGTGCCCAGCTGGCAACGGCACTGGCCATGCTGGCCCGGTTCCCGATAAAGAAAAGCAGGCCCGTATGAAAGGCTGCGCCCAAAAGGAACCAAAATGCCCAGGGCCGGGTCCGGGTTAATTCAAATAAGATGAGAAGGAAAATAACGGTCAGATATGTGATAAGCCCCATAAAGTTATTGGAACCGAAAATGCCTGCAAACTCAGTTGTCATGCGCATCAGGGTGTAGTTGTAGCGCTCGTCAAAAAAATCGTCTATGCCTAGTCCGTAGCCTCCTACATAGCTGGAAATAATGAAAATACCTCCCGTAATCCCGACGGCTGTTGCAAACTGGAAGAGGATTGATTTAAAGTTCAGGCTGTTTCGGACCACATAGAGCTGATAAAAGAAGAAGAAGAACCCAAGCATCCAAACCGAATAAATTGCGGAATTTCCCGGATCGATGGAGGTGATGGTATTAAAAGCCAGATAAAGGCAGAAGAAAAAGTAAAGGTAGACCAGTAATCCAAACCCTTTTTTGGGTTTTTGGGGCGGGAAAAATACCCAGAGGGCAATAAAAGCCAGTACCAGGGCCGGCTGACGCAGGTATCTGAAAACAGAAATGGAATTGAGGAATGTAGAAAGGGACACCAGGTTGGTCACAAGGAGTACCAATACAATGAGAAAGTACCTGGTTTCGATCCGCAGATCGTTTGTGGATCCTGGCTGTACTTTACTCATACTTCATTAAGGACGAAATGTGCAAAATCATCCCAGGTATAACGCAAGGCCTCTTCTCTGTTGTTGCTCCCGATTTTAGCCAACTCTTCCATGGAAAGCTGACTGGTTTTCAATAAGGTGGTTTCCAGATCCTGGTTTTCTTGGAAAAGCAATTCAGGCTGGCGGCAAAGGCGAAAGGGAATCAATCCCATTCTTGGTGCAACGATTGGTTTTCCGAACCCCATAGCCAGTAATACGGAGCCGGAGTTTAATACATTTTTAAAGGGAAGCACCACAAGGTCGGATGCGGCGAAAAATGTTTGCAGCTGATTATCAGGAACGGAGGCCGCAAACAAACGTATGTCCTGCTGATCCCTGGCGAGTTCTTTTAAAGTTTCGGTATACGCGGTATTCCATGGATTTCCTGCAATGAGAAGCAGGCTGTCTGTTGTCCTTAGCTTTTGATAAGCAGCAATCAGCTGTTCCACGCCCTTGTAGGGTCTGATGGTGCCAAGATAAAGCCATACCCTTTTTTCCGGACCAATCTGAAGCGCTGCTCTTGCCTCTTCTCTGGTTTGCCCTTCCGGGTACCAGCCGATGTAAGGACCTTCAGGGATAACCCGGATTTTTTCAGGGGAAATGTCAAAAGCCTGGGCGATTTCAGATTCCATACCCTTTCCGAGCACCCTGATTTTTTGACAGTTGCGTGCGAAAAAACGGGAAACCCAAAGTTCAAGTTTTCTTGGTCTCGGATCGTGGTGGCGCATGTTGTGGACTGTCCAAACCAGTTTTCCGGAGAAAAACAGCCGGTAGATTAAAACATCCGCTACAAAAAGAAAGGTTTTGAAAAGAGATTTGGCCAATCCTGGAGCAAGGCAATACTGATGGATCCAGTCCATTGAAATCACATCGGGCCGAAATCTGGCAGCGGATCTTGAAATGGGAAAAAATGCACCTGGAAGGCCATAATTTGCCCTGGCGCCCATTTTTTGCAATGCCGCCATTTGCTGTCTGGGGATGGTTTCGTTTAGTTTTCCCCAGATGGGTAGAAAAACAATGTTCTTGGACATAATTATTTGCCTTTGGCTCCCAGGACCGTCATTATAGTGTAAATGAGGATTCTGAAATCCATCCCCAAAGACATGTTTTCGATGTAGATAATGTCGAATTTGAGCCGGCGGACCATTTCGTCTACATTCTCGGCATAGCCATATTTCACCTGGCCCAGGGAGGTAATTCCTGGCCGAACCCTGTTTAAATGCCGATAATGGGGTGCCTTCAACATTATCTGATCTATAAAAAACTGCCTTTCCGGCCTTGGTCCCACCAGGGACATCTCACCGATCAGTACATTGAAAAACTGGGGAAATTCGTCGATTCGGGTTTTGCGCATAAACCGGCCCCATGGTGTAATTCTGGGATCATGTGTAGAAGATAAGGCCGGCCCCAGTTTTTCAGCATCGGTGTACATACTCCTGAATTTGATGATCCGGAAAGGGCTGCCATTTTTCCCGATTCGTTCCTGAAAAAACAGGACCGGACCTTTGGATGTCCATTTGGTAATCAGGGCAACTGTAAGCAGGAAAGGGGAGCCGAGGACAAGTACAAGAAAAGAGACGCTGATATCCATGGCCCTTTTGATGACCATTTGCCAAACGGGCATAAGGTCCTGGCGGATTTCGATCAGTGGAGTTCCAAAAACGTGCTGAACTCTGACCAGGCCCAAAAGAATCTGGTAAATGTCGGGGAGTATACTGATGATGATGCTTCGGCCTTCGGTCAGATTTAGGATCTCTTCAAGGTGCTGATGGTCTGTGGCCTCTATGGCTAAAATAACCTGTTCGATTCGATATTCTTCCAACACTTTTTCCATATTGCTGTAATAGCCAAGATCTGGAAGAAGTGTCCTGGATTCCATGGACCCTGAGCTTTCACCCAGATTCAGAAACCCAATGAAATGCAGACCCAAATGTCTGCTGTTTTGGCTTATGTCGTGAAAAATCTCCCAGGCAGCAGGTCCGTTTCCAACAATGAGGGTCGGGAACTGTAAAATCCTGTACCAGATGAGTTTTTTTACGAGGGTTAAATACCAGATCTTTACAAATGCGGTAAAAAGAAGATGAATGAAGAAATAGGTAGCCGTATTTCGGTAATAGTTGGGATAATGTTCGCTACCGTCATCATCCAGAATAAGAAAAAGGAAAATCAGGATTACCCCGAACAAAACGGAAGAAGCCAGGTGGTAGAGTTCCTTGATCCGGGATTTTCTGAAATAGTCTTTGTAGAACCCCCAAAATGCATAAACCGACAGCCAGAAAAGGGAAATTCCCAGACAGCTGTAAAACAGATTGAAGAATTGGCCAGGTTTAAATTCGCCGGTAAGACGGTTTCGGTACCAGAAATAAAACAACCAGGCCAGATTGGCTGCCAGCACATCACTGACGATGTATCCTACCCGGATGGCCTGCTTGCTGATGGTCATAAACTTGGATTTACTGGATAAGCCGGATGTTGTCGATGGCAAAGGTTTGGTTGGACCCTGGATTCTCTGATGACCGGATGAAAAAGCGGAAAACGGCCGGTCGGCCCAAAAGTACAGCACTGCTGTTGTAGGATTGGGTTTCATCGGCCAGACTCACATAAACTTTTGTCCATTGAGATCTGGGAAGCAGAATCAGGTCATTTACAGAGCCGGCCGGCGTGTTTCCAATCATTGCTTTCAGACCTACCGTCATTTGGGTAGTGGATCTGTAATCGAATTCAAGATAGACCGGATCTCCATTGGTTTTTAGCGGAACAAAATCTTCACTGGCAATTTCAAGAATATCGGTTGAAGAAACATTCTTCAATAAGGCATATCGATCGCCAAACCGATTTCCGGGAATACTGTCTTCATGAAACTCCCTTGAAAGGGATGCAGTGCCGGCGTCTCCTTTTCCACACCCGGAAAGGCTGGCTTCAAAGTCCTGATAAAAACTGAAGGGTTTTTTCTTTTCGGGGGTGTACCGGAATGAAGGTTTGAGCACAGAAACCTGGTTCTTTATCAAAACTACTTCCGTATTAAAGGCCCGGTAAAAAGGATAGTAAACCCTGCTCTTCCTGGTTCCGTCGGTAAAAACGCCCGCCTGTATTGAAATCCGGGTATTTCCTTCTGCCAGTACCGGAATTTTTGCCGTTGGCCACTCGAAGATGCCTACAATCTGGTTGTTGGCATAAATCCAGAGATCAGAAATCCGGTGGCTGGGATAGCCGGTCGAGTCTGGGCCGTTTTCCTGAAAAAACACAGAGTCAATCCGGATGTAGGAAGGTACGGCAGCTTCAGGCTGAAAATAATCGCAACCCTGCAGGCCAAGTATCCAAGCCAATCCCAAAAGCAAGGCGGCTTTTGGCAATCGGGCGAGGCGTAATAGTTGAGACATTGGCGGGTCGAAAAAAAAAGGATTGGCAAAATTGCAGCAAATCTTTGAGAGGCTTTTTACATTGCCCCCGAAATTATGTTGATAGAAGATTCATTTCGGCATCAGGGACTGAGGAGAAACCTGGTTCAACACCTTCAATACAAGGGAATCCGGGATGCCCGGGTGTTGGGGGCCATTGGTAAAATTCCCAGACATATTTTTTTCGAAAATGCCTTGATTTCCCATGCATACCAGGATAAGGCATTTCCAATCGGGGAAGGTCAAACCATTTCCCAGCCCTACACTGTGGCCCGACAGACCGAACTCCTTGAACTCCAAAAAGGTCATAAAGTTTTGGAAATCGGAACAGGATCTGGTTATCAATGTTGTGTGCTGATGGAGTTGGGGGCTATTGTTTATACCATTGAATATCAACCGGTTTTATTTCAGAAGGTAAAGTCTGTATTGCCGAAAATGGGCTATCGCCCCAATTTTTTGTGTGGGGATGGCAGCCGGGGATTGCCCCAGTTTGCACCTTTCAACCGTATTCTGGTGACGGCAGGTGCTCCCGCCATTCCACAACCGCTTTTAGATCAGTTGGCGCCAGGCGGAATCCTTGTCATTCCTGCCGGAGACCCTAAACTTCAGGAAATGGTCCGAATCAGAAAGGATTTGGACGGAAATTTTACTGAAGAACGATTTGGAAATTTTTCATTTGTGCCACTCAAAGGTGCATTTGGATGGTCCTGAGATTTGTCAGTTTGAACCGTTTGTTTTTTCAGTTGTGAAGCCAGTTGTAAAACCAGAAATATACCAGTGGAGCAGTGTAACTGTTTCGGGAATACTTGCGGTGACCTCGCTGTTGTTTCTCCTTTTTGGGGCCAGCAGTTGGTATAATGTTTTAAACAAACCGATGTTTTCTCTTCCTCTGGGGGTTTTGTCGCCGTTTCAGGCCGTTTCAGTTTTTTTGGCTGGATTTGGAGCCAGAATTGTGATGGGAAATGTTTCGGGCAATCCGGCGGTAACCCCGGCCAGGAAGTTGTTTGGGATCTGGTTGAGCATTCACGGCGTCTGGCTGGTGGTTTTTGCTGCCTTGCATTTGCCGGTTTTAAGTCTTGGTATTGCGGCCATTCAATGGGGGGTGGCAACACTTTGTATTCAAAAGTTTTACAATGTGGACCCCAGGGCTGGAAGTAAAGTGACGCCACTTTACATTATGACAACCTACTGGATGCTATTGAATGGATATATTGTTGGCCTGAACAACCTCTAAAAAAAAGACCCCCTGCCAAAACGGCCGGAGGTCCCTGCTTACTCGGTCGAATTAAAGCGCTGCTTTCGGAACTTCTCCTGTTAA
>JBIPNA010000152.1:0-8212 GCA_044375665.1 Catalimonadaceae bacterium | reverse complement strand
GATTCGGCGCAACACCCGGAACTGGCCGGCAACCATTTAATTGGATTCATGTTCATGATGCTGCCCGGTTGTTTGTTGAAGCTTTAAATTGGAGCGGTACATTTAACTTTTCCGCTCCTGAACTTACCGTTCTTGAGGAGGTAAGCCAATGGTTCAGAAGGCGATACCAACAGTGGATACCTCAAATGCACCTACCCGCCTGGGGTTTTCAATTGGCGATGGGAGAACGATCTGGCCTTATCCTTGAAGGGAATCATTCCAATGTTCAGGCGATACTAAGTAAGGGGTTTACATTCCAATTCCCCAAACTGGTGGCTGCACTGGAAGATTTATTTGGACCTCTGCCAAAATAATCAGACCCACATTAAAGACTCTTCCGAAAAGGAACCCACCAGGAAATTCTTCGTTGTGCATTGTTGGATAGAATAGCCCGAAGAAATAAATTTTTTGAGTTAACAGGTGGAAAATCCAATATACCACGCACTGTATCAATAGGTTGAATAGGGTTAAGAGGGAACTGAATTGCAGGTGAAAGACCAATTGTTTTTGTGGAGTCAAACCACTGTATTTGAAGAAAAGCCAATCCATTTCCTACTGCCCTAAACCTAAATGGAAAAGCATTTGAGGCAATCACGTTTAGTGCAGCTAAACCATTCACCGGTGTATCCAAAGCCAGGTCAGGGTATTCTGGATTCAGAATAAAACAATCAAACCGGACCGAATCAGAATAATTGCCTTCCGGGTCTCTAACCAATCCAAAAAAACGATACGAACCTGGCAAAACCGATGGATCTATGCCGATTTTCTGAATCAGGCCTTGACCTGTCCCTGCGGGCAATGGCCTGGTAACGACTCCAGCAAACAAACTGTCAGGCCCTGAATACTCTCTAAATTGACTGGGCCAGCGAAAAGCACCGAAAATCAGTGTATTATTTTCGTTTGAACTGGCATACCCAAAATTCATAACGATTGAGTCCCCTGGTATGATCAGCGGTTTAAATCTGTTGATCGTATCAAAATTCGCTTGTAGAAATGGCCTTGAAGGAGCATCAGGAAAGGGATGACAAGACCAAAAGCTTGGAATACTACAAAAGAAAAAGCAAAAGGAAAGTAATATTCTCAATCAATAAAATTTTAGATCGAAAGTAGACAAAAAAATAAACTCCGGCTTAAGGGCCGGAGTTCAAAAAATGGTTTTGGAATGAATTATCCTTTCTGGTTTTTCAGAGCCCTTGGGATCTCAATAGTAACAACAGGAACTGAAGGAGGATTTAGTATAGTATAGTTATCCGTTGGGATGGAACTTACTTTTACAGTTTTTCCAAGGTCGAGTTCTGAAACATCAATGGTTACGAAATCAGGAAGGTTTGCTGGCAAAGCCGAAATTTTCACCTTTCTCAACTTCTGGATCAGCTTGCCCCCCTTGGCCACGCCCACTGAATTGCCAACTACTTTTACAGGAACTTCCATTTTTACCTGCTTGGCATCATTAAGCTCCAGAAAGTCGGCATGCAAAATGATGTCATTTACAGGATGAAACTGAACATCCTGAAGGATGGCTTTGAACATTCGTCCCTCAACGTTCAAATCTACCGTATGCGCATTGGGTGTATACACAATAGATCGAAACAAATACATAGGAACCGAAAAGTGAACCTGCTCACTTCCGCCATACAATACACAGGGCACTTCGGCTTTTTCCCGAAGATCTTTGGAGGCGGTTTTTCCGAGATTCGCTCTTTTAAACCCTACAATCTCTACTGATTTCATGATGAAATTTGAATTATGTTAAAAAATTAAAGAAAAAGCGTACTAATAGATTCTTGAGCATGTACCCTTCTGATCGCTTTGGCAAACAAAGGAGCTACACTCAAAACCTTTATTTTAGGATGATCCAGCCTTTTTTGAGGCAGGGAGTCTGTTACAACAACTTCACTTAATCCTGGTGAGTTGTCCAGGATATCGTAAGCTGCTCCGGAGAAAATGCCATGGGTACAAAAAGCCCGGACACTTAAGGCTCCTTTTTCCATCAACACATTTGCTGCCCGGCTGAGGGTACCTCCGGTATCAATAATATCATCAACCAGAATGACATTCATTCCACTTACATCACCAATTACTTGCATTGCAGCAACTTCATTTGCACGCACACGATGCTTGTCACAAACTGCCAGTTCTACACCAAAATATTTGGCATAAGCACGAGCCCTGCCAACACCTCCCACATCTGCCGAGGCAAACATGAAATTAGACAATTTCAATTCCTTAATGTAAGGGACGAAAATGGCAGTGGCATCTAAATGATCTACAGGGAAATCAAAAAAGCCTTGAATTTGACCTGCATGAAGATCAAGCGTCATTAACCTTTGAATTCCTGCAGCTGTAAGCAAATTAGCCACCAATTTAGCTCCTATGGCAACCCTTGGCTTGTCTTTTCGGTCTTGACGTGCATATCCAAAATATGGGATAACTGCTGTGATGTTACTGGCAGAAGCACGGCGGACTGCATCGGACATCAACAACAACTCCATAAGATTATCAGATGGAGCACAGGTTGCATTAATCAAAAAAACATCTTCCCCCCGAATGGATTCGTTAAATTCTGGAGCCATCTCACCGTCACTGAACTTATTGATTTTCAGCGCCCCAAGTGGTGCACCATAGTGCTCAGAAATCTGCTCCGCCAGGTACCGAGAGACGGTTCCGGAAAAAATTTTTACGCTTGACATGGAGCCTTTATTGGTGATGGGGCCGCAAAGGTAGGTTTTTCATTGTTATTTTGCACTGTTGTCTGGAAAAAACGTCTAGACCTCTTTCATGCTTCGGTCTTTGTTTTTCAATCATATCGCCCAAACTTCTGAAGCCCCAATGGGCCTGGAAATTCAAAAAGCGTTCGGCTCCTACATATATGATGATCAAGGAAAAGCTTATTTAGATTTCATTGCCGGGATCTCGGTCAGTAATGTCGGGCATGGGAATCCTGATGTTCAAAAAGCCATTTGCGAACAAGCCGGACTCCATCTTCACACCTTGGTCTATGGAGAACATATCCAATCAGCACAAGTGCTTCTGGCAAAAGCAATTACAAATACACTACCCAACCCGATAGACCAGATTTTCTTCGTAAACTCGGGCTCAGAGGCTGTCGAAGGAGCAATGAAATTGGCCAAAAGAGCAACGAATCGCTTTGAAATAATTGGTTGTGACAAGGCCTACCATGGAAGCTCTCACGGTGCCTTATCTTTAAATGGGGACGAATATTTCAAAAGGAATTTCAGACCCCTGCTTCCTGGTATCCGACAAATCAAATTTGGAGATTTTGAAGACCTGGACAGGATAACCAAAAAAACGGCTGCGGTAGTAATTGAAACTGTTCAAGGGGAGGCAGGCGTTAAATCAGCCTCAGTTGCTTATTGGCAATCCCTGAAAAAACGATGTGAGAAAACAGGAGCCCTTTTAATTCTGGACGAGATACAAACCGGATTTGGACGAACTGGTAGCTTTTGGGGCTTTGAGCAATTCGGTATCGTTCCAGATGTAGTCCTGATGGCAAAAGGCATGGGAAGCGGAATGCCTCTCGGAGGATTCGCAGCCCGTAAAGAATTGATGGAACAACTAACCAAATTCCCGGTCCTTGGCCATATTTCAACTTTCGGAGGACATCCGGTATCCTGTGCGGCAGCTCTGGCTGGTATGCGTTTCCTGCTAAAAGAAAATCTGATGGACCTTGTAAAAGAAAAAGAGAACTTTCTTAAAGGATCTCTGCAACACCCAAAAGTAATTGAGATTCGCAGTGTTGGGTTACTTATGGCGGTTGAATTAGGATCTTTTGAAAGGGTACAGTCGGTAATCAGCCATTGTTTGAAAGAAGGTTTGATGACCGATTGGTTTTTACACTGCAATACCGCTTTGAGAATAGCCCCACCATTAACCATCTCATTTCCAGAATTGGAAATAGCTTGCCAAATTCTCCAGCAAGCTTTTGAGCAAATAAACTAATAATAAAAAAAGAAAAAGGTCTCGAATCCAAGTTCCTTTTTCGAATACGACCCAGGCCTCCCTGAAACACAAAAAAAACGGGCAGATATTCCTACCTGCCCGTTCAATTTCATTCCAAGGCTTAAAACCCTAATCCCTCTTAATTGTTAACCATCCCTGGTACTCCAGACTTCTACCCGGAACGGTAAAGCGATAGAAATAAACCCCTTCTCCAAGGTCTCCCCCATCCCAAAGTCCATCATTGGCATAATTGGTCTTTTTGAACACCTCCTTACCCCAACGATCAAAAATGATCAATTCGTTGTTTGGATAAAGATGGAGGTTTCCTATCGCCCAGGTATCATTTTTCTGGTCACCGTTCGGTGTAATTAAATTAAACAGCTCAAGAGGATTGTCAAAAGTCACACAAACAGTATTCGAAAAAGCCTTATTCTGACCCTGATTTTCAAAAGCAACTACCCTATAGCAATGCCTGAAACCATCGGGTGCATTTTCATACAACTTTTCAAGATTTGCCTGATCAGGAATACCTGATTCATATGAAAGCAGTTCTGTCTCGCTATCCACTTTCCGGAGAACAGAATAACCTGCTCCAGAGGGCCATCCAACATAAGAATTCCAGTTTAGCCTGGCAGTTTGACCGCTTGAAGGTGCATTTACTTTTAGAAGAATTGTGTTGTGGACATCACTCGAAATGGTTTTCAAACACAAATTCGTACTCCGTACCTGATACTCATAAACATTAACATCCGTCAATCCAGGTTGGTCAAAGTAGGAAGTAATAGTTTTTGGAATACCGGCCTGAATCTCGGTCCATGTTGCAATTCCGCGAACCCGTCTCCAAATAGAAAGGTCTGAAGGATTGGTTTCCTGACTTCCCATGACAAAAGTCAAACCAACCTGGTTCTCATCGTTCTCAAGAAGGCTTACATTAGAAAGGGCTATAGAAGATAAATCAGCAACCAAAGGAAGAACCGAATCCTTTGAACAGCCTTGCTGCGAAGTTTGGCGAAGGACAAGGTTGAAAGGGCCATTGGCATTCCAGGTTACCCCAACAAAATTCTCATTTGAAGAGGTGGTAATTGTACCTCCTGATACCAGCCATTGAAAAGTGGATCCTTCAAAACCAGGCTGTACTGCAGCAAAATAACCCTTCTGCAAATCATTGGCACAAATATTTAAGGTAGATGGTGCTAAAAGTCCAGGAGTTGGCAAAGGATTTACAACCACAGGCAATGTCCTTGTCCGACCAACGCATCCTTTATCCGAAGTTTCGAGAACACTGACGGTGTAAGGTCCGGGAATTGAAAACGAAAGCCCTACAGAATCAGTTGTCTGACCCGAAATAATGGGTGCATCCGGATTGACAGACCATTGGTAATTTGAACCCCCAAATCCTGGCAACGTATAATTTGCCAATGTGCCTGAAGGATTGGCACAAACTCCCTGAGGGCCAAAAATGCTTAATGTACTGTCAGGGCTTGGGTTAATTCTAACCCGAAGTGTATCAGATTGTCCATAACATTGAATCGGCGTCTGGGTTCCGGGGTCTATGGTTGAACTCTGCTGCTGAATCCAGATGTAAGCCAGTCCATCATTAATGTTCCAGTCTACCTGTGTCAATCCATTGATAGATTGGTTAGAATCAACGGTAGCGCCTAAGAACTTCCATGTATAAGTTGATCCTGGCGTGGGTACTGTCGAATATATCTTTCCGGTTTTGTTGTATGAACAAAGAACAGAATCCCCAAAAGGACCCACCGGCTTAAGGTTCTGGTTAATAATCAATTGAATAGAATCCCGTGTTCCCTGACAACCGAAAATATTGGTTGGAGTCACAAAGATTCTGGCATTTGGATTTGTACCATTCCATGTCACGGTGATGGCATTCGTTGACCCACCACTAACCTGGGAACCACCTGAAACCTGCCATGCAAAAGTATGACCGGCCTCTGAGTTTGTAATAGAGTACCCTATGTTTGGAGTGAATGGGCAAACTACAGGCGAAAAGGGACCGAATACAACAGGTAATGGCCTTGGATTTGTGGTCACTACTGTGGTATCAGATCTTCTGCATCCGGTTTGGCTATTTGTCATTTGAACAACCAGTGTGTCTTTAAATGGCACTTGTGCAACTGTGTTTGTAAATACAGGATTGGCAATGTTGTTGAAGTTCAGACCAGGGTTTAAGGTCCATTGATATGAAAACCCGAGTTGAGAATCGGCACCCAATCCTACCGAACTTCCAGAGCAAATGGTTTGATCTGAACCGGCATTCGCGGGTGGTAATGGATTTACCCGCACATTCAGGTTTGCAGAATCTTTGCAACCAGTTACTGAATTGGTTACCAGAAATTTGTAAGTCTGAACCAAAACTGTATTACCTGGATTGGTCAGTGTTAATGACGGATTAACCGGATTGGTATCAACAAAACCTGTTTGTGGAAACCACTGATAATTAAGCGGAACCTGGATTGACCCTGGCCCAATTTGAAGTGTATCTCCTGAACAAAGTGAGTCGGCTGTTCCAGGATTGACAGGCGGAAGTCCATTTACCTGAATCTCCACTGAATCTTTCTTCTGACAGCCATTGGCCGGATTGGTCACGGTCAAAATATAAAGCGGAAAGGCACTTCCTGTTGCTGCAGATGAATTGAATACAGGATTGGAAATATTACCTGCTGTTAAAAAATTGGTTGGCGTCCAGGAATAGTTCAAAGTTGGATCACCCGTGATACCAAGTCCAAGGTTGACAGTTGCACAGACCTGTAAAGAATCAGCAACTCCGGCCACAGCATTTGGAAGTGGCTTAACGGTTATGGAAACCTGGTCACTGCTATCGCATCTTGTTACAAGGCTCGTGTCGCTTACTGTAACTGTGTATACAAATACCTGATTAACAGCCCCGCTGTTCTCAAGACTTAGCTTTGGATTTGATACATTAGGATTTGAAAGTCCTGTCGTAGGGCTCCAGATATACTTCCTTCCTGTAACCGCAGGCGACCCTATTTGGATTGAATCTTTGGAGCATACCTCAGCATCTGCACCTGCATTTGCATCTGGCAAAGGATTTACCCGAACGGTAAGACTCTTCGAGTTCTGGCAATCTGTACCTGTATTTTTTACGAGTAAACTGAAGCTATAAGAAACTGGAGCATCCGTATTATTGACCGCAGAAAACCCGGGAAAGGATAAAGTTGAATCCGATAAGAGCTGTCTGGGAGACCATGTATATGTCAAACCTGATTGAGCCGCTCCTCCTACAAACACAGTGTCTTTGCTACAAACTGATGTGTCGGAATATGCCAAAGGAACGATGGGCAAAGGATTGATTTTTACAAAAACTGAATCAGAATTTTTACAAGTTGTAAAACTGTTTGTGACCAGAACTTTGTATGAAAGGACCAACACACTCTGAGAATTGTTAATCACATTTAATATTGGATTGCTGGTGTCAGGCACTGATAGTGCAGAGTCGGGTTGCCAGCTATACAAGTGACCATTGAGACCTGGCTCTCCAAGTTGCAGATTGGCTTGCGAACAAACGGTCAAAGAATCAGAGGTTGCTGCATTGGCAATTGGTAAAGGTTTGACAGTAACCTGAAGTGAATCAAAGTTCCTGCAGGAAGTAGTAGCATTTACCTTGGTTAGTTTATATTGGAAAGTTTGACTTGAACCTCCTGTATTGGAATTGATCAAACTGATGTTTGGACTGGAAACCAAATCTGAGTTGAGCCCCGTCCCTGGAGTCCACAAATATCCAAAACCAGCCTGACTTAATTCTCCAATTGAAATGGAATCGCCGGAACAAAAAGCTGTATCCAAGCCTGCTGAAACCACCGGAAGTGGATTCACACGAATACGGATTTCTTTCGCTCTTGCACAGGTGGTGGTGCTGTTGGTAACCAGTAGACTATAAATGGAATCAACCGGATTGGACCCAGGGTTTAACAACAATACCTGTGTTTGAGAACTATCATTGTCAGATAACCCTTGAGTAGGCGACCACTGATAGCCAAAACCATTTTGATTTATGGTACCAATTAAAGTGGAAAAGCCTGAACATATGGAATCCTGACTTGCCAGATCAAAAAACGGAAGTGGATTAACCTTAACTACAATAGAATCAGAGTTAGAACAAGCTGGCTCTCCCGGCAAAACCAGGCCTTCTGTTTTCCTTAGCTTGTATGTATAGTATTGAATCTGAGTACTA
>JBIPNA010000150.1:0-8250 GCA_044375665.1 Catalimonadaceae bacterium | reverse complement strand
GGAGGCCCACTCCAGTTTTTGTATGATCTTATCCCGACCTGAAAGGAAAGTTATTCCAATGCCGACTGCTACCGCGACGAGGAGGATTTGAAGTGTGGTATTTGTTTGCAGGAATTTCCACCAGCTGAAGGCTTCGCCTGCCCTGCTGGTGTACTTCGTTGGATCCTGCATGGTTAGTCCAGACCTGTCGATGTTCCCAGGCTCGGCCAGCATGGCCACAACGACCCCGATTGCCAAAGACAAAGTAGTTACCACTTCATAGTAAATGAGTGCCTTGAGCCCGATTCTTCCCACTTTTTTGAGATCGCCCATGGAGCTGATGCCCACCGTTATGGTGAGGAAAATAATGGGGGCAATAAAAACCTTGATGATGCTGATGAACCCATTTCCAAGCGGTTCCATCAGGACGGCTTTTTCCGGATAAAAGTGTCCGAGGATTACACCCGCAATGATGGCCAGGGCCACGTAAAACGTGAGGTGGGTAAGGATTCGTTTCAGCAAAGGTGGCATAGAGTTTTTTTAAAAAACGACCTGCATGAGCATATCTGCCTGGTTTTGGTCTTTGCCTGTTTGGAAGGAGGTACGGCTAAAAGCAAGCTGGAGTCGCAACCTGTTTCCCTTGAAATACTTCACCAGGCCGAGGGTGGAGGTTTGGGTGGGCTGAAGGAGAGAAGAAGATTCCTTTGCAAACTCAGGTGCGATATCTGAATGCCTCAGATTGATTCCATATCCGGATTTGGTGACGTAACCGACCTCGGCATTCCAGGCAGATCCGAGCACCAGCAAATGACTTATTTGTTTGGGAAGCAATAAATGATTTGGTTATAAAAGAGGTTGACTGACTTTGACCTTGGGTTTGAACCAAATCTGAGTTGCAACCAAATACCCATTTTCAAAAGTATGGCAAAAGCATGAAGTTGCCCCGGCCCCGATCGAAGCGAATACCCAACAGGGCCGACAAAGGAGGACCGAGTAGTAGCAGCACAAGCGAGTTTGATAAAACGAAGCTTGCGACCGTAGCTCTGCGGGAAATGCCGGCCAGAAAAGGCCCCGGATTTTCCCTCTCATGCTCCGACCGGATTCAAACATTTTATTTTTTTCCAGGGTTTCGATCATGAGAAAGCATCCAGGATCTGACCTCGTAAAACAGGCGAAAACCGGTTGTAGCCCAGCGTTACTTTCAGATTAGGGTCTGTCTGAATGCCCTGATTGGGCACAAGCCCTTGTATGTATTTCTCTCCCAACTGGTAGATGAGTTTCACATCTCCTTTATCAACGGCATCCATATCCAACAAAAGAAGTTTTCTGAAATCCTGTTCAGAAAAACATGAAGGCACTTTCCATCTTTGTCCCAACTTCTCATCGGCCTCAGCATCGGGCTGGATCAGGGGATTGAGTCGGAAAAACCGGGGTTTATCCGGCAGATCCATGGGTTTGTGGCCTGTGGCAATGTATGCAGAGTATGTGGACCATTCCGGTGGTTCGGAAGTGACGCTTTTGGCCAATTTTTGAATGTCGTCGGCCAGAAGGTGAAAGCCTTTCTTTGGCATTGGATCCAGCATCAGAAAATCTGGCCCGTTTCCGTCGGCCCGACCCCGCACGGGCAAAGAGTTTTTCCCGGTTCCCAGCGAAAGGACTGCAATTTCATTAGCGGCTATTCCTTGCGCAAGGGCTTCGGTTACACCCACCAAAACCGGGTTGTTGAAACCAGCTACTGCTCCATCCCAATACCTGCGGTTTTGAAAAGAAGCAGGTTTGTCAAAATAGAGAATGGGGGCATTTGTTGAAGCATGAACAGCTTCCGCCATTGTTGTTTTATCCGGAAGATGGCTTGATGTCCCAGAGCGGTTGCCTGTCCTGAAAAATTTTCCTCTCTGGGTGTCGTAATCATACCCAAGAATGATGAGTTCGGTTTTTCCAAGTTTCTTTCCGAGATCGGTCAATGGCAGGTTTCCATCAGGATTCAGTTTGTTCTTCAGTGTATTTAATTTCCGGCACGAACTGTATTTATAGTTTAGCCCCAGCAGCGCAACCATATTGTTGAGGAGGTTGAATGACGCAGGGGCAAACATGCTTTTTCTGGCATCATCATTGACAAAAAAAGCAAGGATTTCTTTTGGTGAAAAGTCTGCCGCAAGGGCCGCAGCTACAATAGACCCCCCGGAATTGGCGACCACGGTATCGAATCGTGCCAGAATTTCCCGTCCGGGCAAATCCTCTCCAAAAATATGTCCCAGATTCATGGCTTGCAGCAATGCCCAGGAACCTCCACCATCAAGAGATAAAATACGATATTGAATCATATGGGTAAATGGGTGAAATAATGTTGTAAACAGGCAATATGCGCCAGTAAATCAAATAAGCAGTATCAATTCGAATTAAAAACTCCTTCTAAGCAATGATGTTACTCCGTACCCAGCGTGTCCGGTGGAAGTATAGCCGGAATTTCAGCTGGATGCATCATGGCCTGATACACCATGTCCTGAATTTTTGGCCGGATATTGCCTTTTATGAGCTTTGCGTTTTCCGCATCCGGATAAACCCGGTTTGATAGAAAAACAAAAATGAGGTTGTATTTGGGATCAGCCCAGACTGCTGTTCCCGTAAACCCGGTATGCCCAAAAGTCAAACCGGAGGCCAGCGGCGAAGTTGGCCCGTCTTTACTCCAGAGATAGGGTTTGTCCCATCCCAGTCCCCTTCGGTTCCTGGGGAAATGCCGTTGTGCAAAAAACGGAACTGTCTGGGGCAGTAAAACATATTTCCCCCCATAGTACCCGTAGTTGAGATTCATTTGCATCAGCACAGCCAGGCTCCAGGCATTGGAAAACAAACCGGCGTGACCTGCAACTCCTCCAAACATAGCCGCCCCGGGATCGTGCACATTGCCACGCACAAGGGTTTGCCTGAAAAGGGTATCATTTTCGGTCGGAGCAATTTCGGTCTCGGGGAAAAACCGCTTTGGCAAAAAACAAAGCCGCTCCAACCCCAATGGCCCATACACCCTTCGTCTTAAAAAGGATTCCATCGGTTCCTCCAAAACCCGTTCGGCTACCTTTTTTAAAATGTAATACCCAAGATCGGAATACTTGTAATCGTAACCTCCTTTGCGGTTTTTAGGTTGCAGATCTGATTGAAGCACCCATTGCCAAAGGGTATCTTCCATGGTTTTCATGCTGTATAGCCCGGGCACGACTTCCGTATTGAACCAATTGTTGTCGCGGGTTTCACAATAAAAGGTCTCAGACAGATCGCCTGTTTTCAGGGTCCTTTTCCAATAGGGAATAAAGGGTTGGAGCCCTGCCTGATGCACAAGAATTTCGGCAAGAACAAGGTTCTCCTTATTGGTGCCTGCCAGTTCGGGAAGATAAGCCGAGGCCTTATCCCAAAGCCTGATTTTCCCTCTTTCCTGCAGGTGCATCAAAGTTTGCACTGTTGCTGCCACCTTTGTAATGCTGGCAATGTCGTAAAGCGTTTCTTCCTGAACCGGAGCGAGTGAGTCGTAGGTCTGGTACCCAAAAGATTTATGATACACCACCGAACCATTCCGGGCCACCAGAATCTGACATCCGGGCGTGGCATGGTCGCGGATAATGGCATTGGCGATGCTGTCTATTTTGTTAAGCCGGGCTGAACTCAATCCTTCTTCTTCCGGCAGTCCGGTCCGGAGTCTTTCCAGTTGGTCTGTTCTGTGACCCAGACCTCTCCGAAGTGTAAATCCTGCTGAAACAGGGAGCCTCCCTTCGGCCGACCTTGCCCCAAACAAAACCTGGGCAGCCATTTCCTGAACTAAATCGTTGTTTTCATAAGTGCATACCACTCCAGGCATGGCTTCGGTGAGTGCAAGGCTATAAGGTGTCCCAAAGTGCACCACCACAACCTTCTGCTTTCTGGCTAAAGTCTTCAAAAATTCTTCTGCCTGAGGCGTAAGTCCATATCCCGGACCTTTTCTGGCCTGCAACCGATGAAGGGCTACGACGACAGTCCGGGCATTCAACGAACTTAAAATCTCCTGATAAGCAGAGGCAGAAGCGTTTTCCGGAATTGTAAAATGCTCAAAAGGTGCATAATGACTCAGATGTTGCTGAAAGATTGTCTTTTGGTCGCTTCCCAAAACCACTGACGCAAAAAGCGAAGAATCTACCGCACGAAAGGGAAGCAATCTGTCTTTGTTGCGCACCACAGTAAGTGCACCGGCGTATAGTTTCCGCACCAAAAGCTGGTCCCTGACCGGGTTCAGATCTTCAGTCAGGTTTTCGGCTGAAATCTGCCGGGGCACCGAAAGCCCGAATGCATACTTCCAGGCAAGCACTTTCCGAACCCTTTTTTCGATGTCCCTCCATCGGATTTTTCTTTTGGCCAGGGCCTGCTCCAGTCCTTGAATAGCCACTGGTACATTTTCAGGAAACAGCAGAATGTCGTTGCCAGCCAGAAAGGCACGGACCTCTGCATCGCCAGGGGGAAAGTGCTGGGTTACGCCTTTCATATTGAGGGCATCTGTAAAAACAAGTCCCGAAAAGCCCAGTTCACGCTGCAACAGACCATGTACAAGTTCCCGGGATAGGGATGCTGGAAGATTTGGTGTTGGATCAAGGGAAGGCAGGTGCAAATGACCTACCATGATGGCCTGCAAAGAGTCTTCCATCAGCTTCCTGTATGGATACAACTCCATCTCTTTCAGAATGGGATATGGCTTTGAAATGGTGGGTAAACCTAAATGGGAATCGGTCTCGGTATCGCCATGGCCGGGAAAGTGCTTGGCTACAGCAAGCACACCCTGCGATTGCAACCCTTTCATATACAAGGCGGCACGCTGCAAAACCTGCTCCCGGTCTTCGCCAAAAGCCCGGTTACCAATCACCGGATTGGATGGATTGCTGTTGATGTCTACCACAGGTGAGAAACTAACGTGAACTCCGAGTCTCCTGCAATGGCGGCCAATGGCTTCACCCATATCCCTGATCAGTTCGGGATTATCGAGTGCCCCAAGGGTTTGTTGTTTGGGAAAACTGATGGTACTGTCCAGACGCATGGCAAGGCCCCATTCAGCATCCATCCCGATCAGCAAAGGGATACGGCCTAAGGTCTGATACTGGTTGGTAAGCCGGGCTTGCCTTTGAGGCCCACCCTGAAAAAAAATCAATCCGCCTATTCCATGATCCCGAACCAGTTTTTCAATTTCTTCCTGGTGTTCAGGACCTTTGTTGCTGTAGGCTGCCACCATAAACAACTGTCCCAGACGCTCTTTTGGAGTCATGGCCTGATACACAGAGTCGGCCCATTGCCAGGCCCGGCGGTTTGGCTGGGCAAGAGATTTGCAACTCAGAAACAAAAAAACGAGCAACAATCCCCTTTTGGTCAAACCACAATAGTCTGCCCTACTCCAGCTATACGATCCGGAGTTACCTGCTTTTTGCCTGGTGGAAATGGTTTTCAGGGGAATGGTCTAAAGTAATTTGGAAAGCAAAGATAGGCAAAGCCTTAATAGAGTACCGGTTACATTTTCAGGTGCCCGACCCGATTCATCCCAAAAAGTTCTTTGCCAGACAAAATCGGCTTCAGGTGCAGTGGATAGCAGAACCATCCTCCCATTTTCAAACCTTACTCTTTCACAAAGCGAAGTGCTTTCATCTCCTCGCCCCAAAGCAAATGGTAGCTACCCGGTGGAAGTTCCCTGATGGAAATTTCCGCTCCGTTCCAATGACCCCTGGCCACCAATTGCCCAAAAACATTTGTGATGAGGTAATCAGTTCCTTGTGGCATTCCTGAAACCCGAAGGCTTGTCTTGCCTGGATTGGGGAAAACCACAGCTTTCCCGGTTTTTCCCAGGATCTCCTGATTGGAAACCACTCCGGTGGCAGACAGATTCAATAAAAAGGCAGGGTGGTTGGCGGCATTGCTCTGGATGTTCAAAAATCCCTGGAGGTATCCGGCGCCGTTTACCACCAGACGAATTGCAACGGCCATTGAATCGCCGGGGGCAAGCACTGTAGGTGAGCTTCCCAGTTGGGTATAACTGAACCCTGAAACATTGACCAGGGTAAAATTTAAAGACGACTGACCAATATTTTTAACCCAGACCGTCGTATCCACCTGGGAATTGTAGGGAAGGGTTCCGAACCCAAGGGTATCGTCGGGGGCAAATAGGGTATTTCCCGAGCGCAACCGGATACCTGGTGTGTTCAAAAAGGCTCCCGTTCCCTGAAAAATGAGGTTTAAATTGTTGGTGTTTCCGGAAGCGGTCCAGTTGATATTTGCCTCATCGCTTACCGGCCCCTGCTGGGTAGGGCTAAACCGGACTTGAAAGGGCAGGTATTTTCCGCCGCTTATTTCCCCTTCCGAAGTTACAGGATTGGAAAAAGGCGGCAACAACTGTTCAACCGGTGAAGTGGTCAAAGAACCCTGACCCCGGTTGTAGGCAATCAGAATGGTATCCCGGTTTGACCCAATGGGGACCACCCCGAAATCTACAGGTGTCTGCAAGGTAACGGACCTGAGAATTTCCCGCCCAAGTCCCTGACTGGCAGACACCAGGTTAATCGATCCACCAGCAATGCCGGCAGGCATCGTACCATATACAAAAGGCTGACTCTGATTTCCGTTCGTCTGAAATGCCACCAGCCTGATGGAGTCCGGGATGCCGGCCCCTTGTGTGATGGCATACCAGGGTATGCCTACTTCCATATGGTTTACTCCTCCCTGGACTGAATACCTGGGCTCGAGGTCATTTTGCCCATTTCCCCAGTCCCCGGAGCTTATGGTGCGGAATTCGTCGAAGCCAGGTTTAAAATAGCCAGCAAAGTTAACCCCGCCTACAGCGGTCATCTCGGCCGAAACATTATCATAGGAAAAGGATAAGTTTAAAAAGGGAGCATTTGGGTAGTGGGCCCGGAGGCAAATGAATTGTGGTTCATTATTGTCGCCGCCGGTCCGGCCGATATACAGGCTATCTACGGAGTGGCGCACGTACCATTTGAGATCTGCTGTGCCTGAAGCTACCTGGTCGGTTGAAGACCAGTCGCTGCCTACAATTCCATCCATTTGGGGACCAGTAAGCGGAAGAGCGACTATCTGGAGTATCCCTTCCAGAATGCCACCAGCGACTACGTTTGCGGTCAAATCAATATTGAAGGAATTCGCAGGCAAATTGGGGCCAAGGTTTAACCGCCCTGTATAACTCCCCTCAGGAGCCCCTGTAAACCGGAGCCTTACAATGGTGAAAGTACCAGGAGGGAGCGTCGTCTGGCCTGTGGAAACCAGGGTAAAAAGGGTGGGATTGTGGGAAACAGTAGGTTCGATAAACAAGGTTTTCAAACTGGTATTTTTAACGATAATTTCTTTTTCAACAGGCTGATTTTCTGGAACATTCTCCCCAAAATACAGACTGTCTGAATGCCATAAAAATTTATAATTCAACCCCGAAGTAGCCGGGTTCCCGTTGTTTAAATTGAAATTGAATGACTCGCCCTTCAGCAAAGGGTTTGCTTCATTCATCTGGATAACCTCCAGTGTTCCATGCTGGGCTTTCAGGTTCCAAAACTGGGAAGTAATGAGAACAACAGAAAGAATGAAAATCCTGAAAGAGGAAAAATTTTCCTTTTCAAAAGCACCAGATGCGGTGTGGGAAATACAGCAGGACAGGGTGGAGAATACGGAGGAAATGGTGCACATATAAATAGGTGATCAAAGGGGAGAAAACGAAAAAAGCCCCGTTTCAGGGGCTTTTGTACCCGGGGCCGGG
Organism: Catalimonadaceae bacterium; assembly: GCA_044375665.1. Lineage (GTDB taxonomy): Bacteria > Bacteroidota > Bacteroidia > Cytophagales > Flexibacteraceae > CAMDMI01. The sequence goes on along the minus strand of JBIPNA010000150.1, from coordinate 512 downwards.
GTCGAACCGGCACGTCCGAAGACACGGGTTTTTGAGACCCGCGTGTCTACCAATTCCACCACCCGGGCAGGAATGGTGTGCAAAGGTAATTTTTCCCCGTTTCCCTGCAAGGAAAAAACCAAAGGAAATTGATCCCTTAGCGCAATTTGTTGTAGGCCACCATGGAGTAGCCTACTACCTGGTCATACCTTCCGCCGATAGGCCGGAAATACATCAGGACATCATAAATATTTTCTGTCTGACTGTAACTTCCCTCCAAAGCTACTTCATCTGGTTTCTGACCAGACTTACCCACCACATAACTGTAACTGTAAAATCCCTGTTTCAGGCGGGCATGCCCTGTCCACCGGTTTTTACCTGCTTCTTTCTGCATCCTGAATTCTGGCCTTATGGCCCAGTCGGTCAGTAAGCCAAAAAGGTAAATGTCACCATCCGGGGGTGCATCCAGATCGAGGGTAAAATAGGTTTCCACATAATCGGCCTCCACATGACCCCTTCGGGTTTCAAAGTTC
>JBIPNA010000151.1:0-8250 GCA_044375665.1 Catalimonadaceae bacterium | reverse complement strand
ATCTCCGGTGGCTTTTTTAGCCATTTCCAAACGAACAGCCCCCAGATTGTTATGCGCTTGCCAGCTATCGTTTTTCTTGGTGGCCGCCAGATAAATTGCTTCTTTTTCGGCAAGAATAGGTGTTAGTGTTGCTGCATAACTCAACTCTTTGTCGCTTAGTGTGTCTCCAGGATTGCCTCCCTCAGAAATGGCTTTGGCCAGCATTGAAATCTGGGCTTCAGTTTTCTTTGGTTTTAAGGTCAGGATTTCTGTTTGACCAAGACGAAGTTTAGGATATATATTGAAAAGAAGCTTTGGAAAACAAGGAAGCTTTTCCAAAGCCGCTTCTTGTTCCACATAAGTACCAGGACCATTCAAAACCTCCATGACAGCCTTTTTTTCCTCATCTGTCAGGGAAGTATCGTTTTGAAGGGTGTCCTTCATAGGAACCCAGTTTTGAACCAAAGCTTTGGTAACAAACTCTATTGAATCTGCTTTTGTGCCATAGTTCAGGCGCTTCATCATTGCCCTGTAATAAGTCTCAATTGATTTTGCACGCAAATCAGAAAGCTCAGAGTTTTTCACCTCTCTACCCTCTGGCGAGTGCATACCGGTAATGGTAACAGTTTTGGTAGCGTTTTTCGAGGCAATGTATGCATCCAAAGCAAGCTGATTTGCCGGCTTTTGGTCCATTTTTTGCTTTTTACCTTTCTTCTTTTTGCCTTTTTTGGGATCTTCCATGCCTTTTACCTTCAGCACTGAACTTCCCTGATCAAAATAAAAGTTGACAGTAACAGGGTAATATTCAGGAAGCGGATTGTATCCATGGCCGGCCAAAACTGTGGGATAATCTTCTTTTACCAGCTGAGAAGTCAAAATCAGGCCTTTGGCGTAATTTACTTCGGGCGACATTTTTGCCTTGTCGTTCTGATTCGAAGCAGAACCCTGAAGGGTCAGATCGCCTTTGTCCATACTATTGGATTTGTAGGCAAACGAGAACTTCCGGCTCATTTTAGGACCGATAGTTTTTTGATCCGGGAAATCCAGATAATTGAATTTCATAGAACCGACCGGAAGTTTCTGGTCAAGATACTTGTAGTTGAAACTAAGGGTGTAGGCTTTACCCTTTTTCAACATTTTAGGCGGAAGTTCCGCAGAAAACTGAAACCGGATTGAATCGCCATGGAGCTCCAGAGGGCTTGGTTCAATGGTTAGTTTTTGCTGTTGTGCTTTTTTCAGCATTGTGTTCAGAGCACACCCCTGAAGTAATAATAGGGTTGGAATAGCGACTGGGATCCAAAAGTTTTTGCGAAGCATAAAACGTATTGCGGTTGTTTTTTTCCCTTAAAGGGATTTTTTTTGAACGGGCAAAAGTAGGTGTTCTAAACTTTTTGACCTAATTTGCTCATTATTAAATTGACTTTTAATCTCTTATCATTTTCATGACCGGAAAAATCAAGGCATTTCTCGAGCAGCAAGCCTTTGGTGTATGCACATGGCTTGGCAATGTTATGGGTTTGAGCACCAGTAGTATTCGACTTTTTTTTATCTACATTTCTTTCCTGACCATTGGCTCCCCTTTGGTCTTATATCTGATCCTTGCCTTCTGGCTAAACATTCGTTCCTACCACAGGAAAAACCTCAGCCCCTTCTGGGATAGGTAATTTTCCTTAGCATCATCATTATTTCCGGATTTTTTTTAACAATTCATCCGGACATTGGTTGATAATTGCATTGGAACATTTTTTCCAACTCTACCACACTCTTTTCATTTATGCTCATCACACTTCGTCAACTTCAGTATATCGTAGCCGTAGCCGATCATCAGAGTTTTTCAAAAGGCGCAGATGCTTGTTTTGCAGAGCAAAGTACTGTTTCGCACCAGGTAAAGCAAGTTGAGGATCGGTTGGGCATCAGTATTTTTAAGAAAAAAACGCAACCCATCGAAACAACACCTGAAGGTGCTGAATTGGTGGAGCAGGCAAGATTTATCCTGGAAAAAGTAGAAGAACTTATCAAGCCTTTCAAGACTGGCTCCATTGGCGCCCGGTCGAAAGTTGAGGCAGATTGAATTAGTTCACCTTTTCCATCCAGCCCATAGCCAGTTTAATGGCCGAAGCTGGATCTGTCATTCCCTTTGGCCAGCTTACTTGCTGAAGCCAGATGGACGTATCCTGGTCCCGTTGCCCGTATTCCCTGGCAATTTCAGAGACAGAACCCGCTTTTTCTTTCAGGTTTTTACACAGCATAAAAATCTCCTCCATGGTGTTTGAAACCACCTCATGCTGAGCTTTTGAAAGCTCTTTTCCTGAAACCAGTATAAAACCAGGCCAGGGGCTGCGGCATACATCTACCATTCTGAACTTTTTTTGGTCCACATATGGTTTGGTTGTCCATTTTTCCCAGAAAAATAAATCAGCTTTTCCTGTCAAAAGTGCCTCTTCAGCCCCATCCAGATTTTGAACAACCACCCATTGTTCCGGCTTAATGTGTTCTTGTCTTCTGTAAGCATCTACTCTGGCCATCAACTGGCTTCCTGATCCCGGTCTCGAAATGGCATATTTGCGTTGGCCAATGGGCTCTACCTGGGAAATTGGATTGTCAAAACCTGTAAAAATTCCCCATTCCAATGGGCTTTCTACAAATACACTCAAAGGGTACAGGGTTTTTCCCGACATCTGGGCAAATGCCACAGATTCAGTAAGCAGAAAAGCGAGATCCAGTTCATCATTTTCCAAGGCCTGAATCATGGCTCCTGAACCTCCCGGATAGTCCTTCCACTCAAAAAATAATTCAGCCTGAATTGATTCTTTTTCCCGAAACCATTTTCTCCACGGATAAAAAAAGTGCTCTGGTACTCCACCGAGTCGTAAAGGAGAAAAAGATTCTTTCATGTTCACTAATTGGTTTGATTAAAGCCGAAGTTCTTGTTGCGCAAAACACCGCATCTTTGCCCGCATCTGGAAATATAAATCGGACAATGCCTGAAACCTATTTGCTTGTGGATGCCGGTAATACCCGGATCAAAGTTGCCTTAACCATTGGGGGCAACATTACTGACCGTTACAACTGGGCGCCAAATGAAGCATTTTCGGGTTTTAAGGAGTTAGCAAGAACCTGCCAACCAAGGCGTTGTATGGTTTCATCAACCCGAATGCTTCCCTTTTCTTTGTCAGAGATTTTTCCGGATATTTCAATAACCGAATTGGCACCCGGAAAAGTTTCTGGCTTGAAATTGGCCTATCATGATCCCAATGCGCTCGGAAAAGACAGATTGGCTGCCCTTTTGGGGGCTTTGGCAACATTCCCTGGTGAATCTCTTTGTATAGCTGACGCCGGCACTTGCCTTACCCTGGATTTTTTATTGCCCGGCGGGTTGCATCTCGGTGGTTTCATTTCTCCGGGACTATCCATGCGCCTGCTGTCTATGCATCAGGGAACTGAAAACCTGCCACTTGCTACCCCGGATCTTGCGGGTAGTTTTTTGGGTACGGATACCCTTTCTTGCCTTGCAGGAGGCGCTATTTGGGGAATGGTTTCTGAAATACAAACCCATCAGGAAACGATGGCAAAGGCCTATTCTTTACCTTTCAAGGTTTTACTCACGGGTGGTGATGCTAATTTTTTGGCCCAACGACTCAAACATCCCACCTTTGTGGTTCCGGATTTGGTTTTTTCAGGACTGTATGAGGCCCTGACAAACCCGGCTTAAGCTTTAAATATCTTGACCAACAAAATTTTATTCCCGGTTTTCTTTTTTTCCGTCCTATGGATGGGTATCGTCCGGGTAAGTGCCCAATCAAATATGGGTCATGCGCCCATTTCAAGATTTGGTGTAGGTCAGATTTCTGGCATTGGCCTGGCCCGAAACGAAGGTATGGCAGGGGCTGGTTTGGCCGGGCCTTCTCAGGATCATCCCAATTTATTAAACCCGGCCTTGCTGGCTTTTAATGAGAAAGTCAACCTGAACTTCGATTTATGGTATGCTTTCAGGAGCCTGAAAGTTCCAGGCGCTGCTGCATTTGAAACTGGTTTGGGTGGACCAAGATTCGTTTCCATTTCAGTGCCTGTTAAAAAAGGCTTTACAATGGCCATGGGCATCCACCCATTCTCTTCAAGAGATTTTGCTTATTCCACAGTTCGTAAATTGGGCACCGACTCGCTTAGCATTCTTTCAAGGGGAACCGGTGGGTTAGCCCGGGCATTTCTTGCCGCTGGCTTGAGGTTGCACAAAAATCTCCATATAGGGCTTGATGCAGGTTACATTTTTGGCACCCTTGAAGATTCCGTGCAGTTTGGGATACTTCCCCAAAATCTCAATTTTTCATTTATCAACATTCGGAAACGGAAGGTAAGCCAGGTTCAATTCAGGCCGGGGATCCAATTTCAGATTCCAGTTCCCGGAAAAGAGGGTGTTTTTATAGGAGCTGGTTTCACAGCAGATTTGGGAGGAAAATTAAAGTATAAAAACTACAACACCTTTTCGGTGGATGGCATTTCAGCTGAAACGGATACCCTGGATTATGAAAGCAAATCCAACATTGAATTAACCTCAGTTTATAAGGGCGGAATCAGCTATTACAAACCCCTCAATTGGGGCATTCATGCAGAAGCGCAATTTCAGCCTGCCGGATCTGCAGATCCGGAAGCAGCGCTTGTCAGACCAGCCGATGCATTTTCATATAGATTGGGTTTTGAAATCTCACCTGGTACAAAGAAATCAACACGTTACGTCAATATAATTATGTTCCGTGCAGGTTTTGCATATGAAACCTACCCCTATCAACTCAATCAAAAATCGATTTCTGACAAGCGTGTCTCCATTGGCGCCTCATTTCCCATTATCCGTAAGGAAACAAAGTTCTCCCGGCCTCTTATTAACCTCGGTTGTTCATTTGGCCAGCGTGGGTTGGCCAATTCCTATGTAGGAGTTGAGAATTACTGGCAGTTGAACCTGAGTTTTTCGCTGAACGATTTCCTCTGGTTCAACCGCTACCGGATTGATTAGCAGTTGAAAATCAGGATGGATAAAGCGGAAATTGCTTCATCCACTCGTTTACCTCCTTACGGATGGCATCCAGAACAGCATCATTGTCATGATGCATAAGGCAGCGGTCTATCAACTCTACAATCCGTACAAAATCTGATTCTTTTAGTCCCCGGCTGGTCATGGCAGCTGTGCCAACACGCATTCCTGAAGTGACAAAGGGAGATTTATCATCAAATGGAACCATGTTTTTATTGATGGTAATATCCGCTTTAATCAACGTGTTTTCTGCCAGCTTCCCAGTCAGCCCTTTACTGCGTAAATCGATGAGCATAAGGTGATTGTCCGTTCCTCCGGATATGATTTTATACCCTTTTTCCATAAATGCATCTGCCATGGCTTTTGCATTGTTGCGAACCTGGATTACATAATCGCCGAATTCATCGGTGAGACATTCCCCGAAAGCGATTGCTTTTGCTGCAATTACATGTTCAAGAGGACCACCTTGGGTTCCAGGGAAAACTGCCATGTCGAGCAAGGCAGACATAGGCTTAATTTCTCCTTTGGGCGTGGTTTGACCGAAGGGATTGTCGAAATCCTGACCCATCAGGATTAACCCTCCACGGGGTCCCCGAAGGGTTTTATGGGTAGTTGTGGTAATAAAATGGCAATGGGGGACAGGATTGTTAAGCAAACCTTTCGCAATAAAGGCGGAAGGGTGCGAAATATCAGCCAATAAAAATGCCCCAACTTTGTCTGCAATTGCCCTTAGTCTGGGATAATCCCAGTCGCGGCTGTAAGCAGAAGCGCCGCAAATAATCAACTTCGGCTTTACTTCTATGGCTTTGGCTTCTACTTTATCCCAGTCTATTAAACCAGTTTCTTGTTCAACTCCGTAGAAATTTGGTTTGTAAAGCTTTCCTGAAAAATTTACCGGCGAACCATGGGTCAGGTGTCCTCCATGAGAAAGATCAAAACCAAGGATTGAATCTCCCGGCTGAAGAATGGCCAGCATGACTGCAGCATTTGCCTGAGCACCTGAATGGGGTTGAACGTTTGCCCAAACTGCCCCAAAAAGTTCTTTTGCCCGGTCAATGGCCAGTTGTTCTACCTGGTCTACCACCTCACATCCTCCATAATACCTCTTTCCGGGGAGCCCTTCTGCATATTTATTGGTTAGTACCGAACCCATAGCTTCCATTACCTGAGGTGAAGTAAAATTCTCGGAGGCAATAAGTTCTATGCCAAATTCCTGCCTGTGCTTTTCCTTGGCAATCAGGTCAAACACTAATGTATCTCTTTGGATGCGAGAATCGGTTCTGGTCATACGCTTTAAAAATGAGCTGCAAAAGTAGAAGGAATTGATAGACAGCAGACATGCTTTTGGGTAATTAATCATAGTAATTTAACAGTGAATATTTTCCACATCCTTATTAAATTGGCAAGGCAAAAACGCGGTTCACTCAAATTTAAATGTAAGCTGTGTTTTTTGATACATTCGAAAAATGAGTTCTATTTTCGACTTATTCTATGGCCAGAAAAGTATTGGTGCTCAATCAGGATTTCACTGCTTTCTCGATTTGCAGTGTACCTAAGGCATTTTTGCTGGTGTACATGAATAAGGCCGAGATGGTAGCTGAAGATGGCAGAACCCGCCTGAGATCTGTTTCTGCCACCTTTCCATTGCCTTCCATCATCCGTTTGCACCGATATGTAAACCGCCCATTTCGCCATGGAGGGGTGGTTTTGAATCGTCACAATGTATTTAAGCGTGACAACAACCAATGCCAATATTGCGAGTCTAACCGGGATTTGACCCTGGACCATGTTCACCCCAAGAGCCGGGGCGGCAAAACCTCCTGGGACAATCTGGTAACGGCATGCCGAAAGTGTAATGGTCAAAAGGGCGATTTTACCCCGGAAGAAGCCGGGATGAATTTGCGCCAAAGACCTTTTAAACCCTCATTTGTGATGTTTTTGCGTGATTTCAGCGAGCGAATCAGTGAGGATTGGATGTTGTATCTTGGGAAAAAGCAAGCCTGAAAGTTTGGGAATTGCCCCTTGTCCTCCACATAATTTTTAATGAGTATTTCACCTCCATCAGGGTTTCTCCGTATTTCCGCATCCGCAGGTTCAGGAAAAACCTACACCCTCACCAGACTATTTCTGTTGCGTGCGCTGGCCTCTCCTTTTGCTTTTCAAGGCATTTTCGCGATTACATTCACAAATAAAGCAGCCAACGAACTCCGTGAAAGAATCCTCCTCCAACTCCATTCGCTGACAAATCTGGATCCCGATGCCGGGATTTCTGATTTGTTGGGATTCCCTTCTGCAATAGCGCTGCGGGATCAGGCAAGAAAGATTTTTCCCATTTTGCTGCATGATTTTGACCAACTGCATGTTACCACAATCGACTCCTTTTTTCAGGACTTATTTGGTTTGCTGGCCTTTGAAGCTCAATTACCCCCTGGGCTGCAAACGGAAGTAGATATCAAGGCAGTTGGAAACGAGGTTCTGGAAGAGGCGCTGGCCAGAATGGGTCCCGAAGAAATCCGGATACTGACAGAAAATTTAATGGACCGCCTGATGGAAAAGGGAAAAGGTTGGCGGACAGAGGAATACCTGAGAAGCAATCCCCTCAAGGATGTTTTTAATTCCAGAGTAGTTGCATTTCAGTTGTCTGATAAAGCAGATCTGCTTTCTGAGGAAGCTTTACTTTCTGCCAGGAAGCATCTGGAAACCTACGTCGGGGATCTGAAATCAGACTTGAGCATTGCCGCAAAAACAGTATTGGATTTCTTGATTTCTATGGGTGCAGGCCCGGGATCTGAAGCATATCATGAATATAAAATGTATCGAAATCAGGTAGATTTTTTTCAAGACCTGGTTGATAAAAAGAATGTTGAAAAAGTATATACCTATCACGCCAGGGGACAATTGTTCCAGTCTAAAAATGCACTCTCAAAAGAAAATCATGCCCTGCTGGAACCCATTCTGATTCAGTTTTCCGAAATCGTTACAGATTCAGTTCTCGAAAACCTGAAACTGGCCCAATCCCTCGTTCAGCATGTTTCTTCAGCCAGATTGCTCCTTTTTTTCAGACAGGTTTTGCTGGATCAGAATCGCCTTCGGAATCGGGTTTTACTCCATGAAATAAAATACGTTCTGCAAGGCATAATCGGTGAATCGGATGTTCCCTTTTTGTTCGAAAAAATGGGTAGCCGCATCCATACAATGCTGATCGATGAGTTTCAGGATACGGATGCTGTGCAATGGAAGGTGCT
>JBIPNA010000149.1:0-8292 GCA_044375665.1 Catalimonadaceae bacterium | reverse complement strand
GCCAGGATCCCAGCACCGGAAGTCGGTTGTTGGGAAACAAGGCCAGATCAATCTTTTCCTCTTTAAGCCAGGAATTCAGCTTAAAATTTTCAAATACAAAATGGTTTCCCTGGAAACAACGTACCTGGTCATCTGGCAACTGAAATTCTGAGCGGTGGACATCGCGGGTGATGAGTAAAAACCGGTGACCCGTGGCAACAACAGCCTGAGCGAGTGCATGAACAAGACCAAGATTAAAGGTTTTAAGTCCACCAAAAGCAGGCTGGACAGTAGCGCAGTAGGCGATGTTCATGCCAGTTTACCAGTGCGTATTCCTTCTGTCTGCCGGTCCAGATCTTCAAATACAGAATTGTTGCTGATGTATTCCGGAACCAACATCTTCATTTTCATGACCAGGTCGGCATCGTTTTGGGCAGGCAACAGAGCTATCAGGGACTCGATCTCTGTTTTTACCTCCACGAAATTGTATTCCCGGACTTTGGCCTTCATAATTTTCTGATGATGGGTGGCCATGATGTTTTCTTTCTTGGCCAGAAGTTCTTCCTCCAGTTTTTCTCCTGGCCGAAGTCCTGTAAAAACGATGTCTATGTCTTTATAGGGGATCTTTCCGGCAAGCTTGATCATCTTTTCGGCCATGTCCACAATACGAACAGGCTTGCCCATATCGAAAATGAAGATTTCGCCTCCCTTGCCCATTGCCCCTGCTTCGAGAACAAGCTGACATGCCTCCGGGATGGTCATAAAAAAGCGGGTGATGTCGGGTGCAGTAACCGTAATAGGTCCGCCCGATTCCATTTGCTTCTGGAAACGTGGAATGACAGATCCATTGGAGCCGAGGACATTTCCGAACCGGGTTGTTATGAAACGGGTGACTTCCCCTTTTTCCTTCAGATGGTTGCTCAGGGACTGTGTGTAAATTTCGGCCACCCGTTTGCTGCAACCCATAACATTGGTAGGATTTACCGCTTTGTCGGTGCTGATCATCACAAATTTTTCGGCTTTGTACCTGACCGACAGATCTGCAATGGTCTTGGTCCCCAGTATGTTGACACGCACGGCTTCGTAAGGCGTATGTTCCATAACGGGCACATGTTTATATGCGGCAGCATGGTATACAATTTCAGGTTGAAACTCCTTGAATACCCGCTCCATCCGGTTGGCATTGCTGACATCACCAACAAAGAGGTGCAGGTTTTGGAAACCAAACCTTTCTTCAATCTCAAGGCCCAGCTCCACCAGAGGAGATTCTGCTACATCTACCAAAACCAGGGTAGCTGGCTGGTAAGAAACCAATTGCCGGACAATTTCCGAACCGATGGATCCCGCAGCCCCGGTAATCAGAACGACCTTCTCAGCGATCTGAAACTCAAGATACTTATTGTCAAGCACAATAGGCTCCCGATCGAGCACATCTTCAATATTGAATTTTTTGAGCTGCTGCACATTGAGCTCCCCTTTGAGCCATTTTTTAACCGGGGGCGTATACAGCATATTGACATTGGCTTCCAGACAGGCATCTACAAACCTTTGTTTACGTGCCGGATCGATGAGCTGCATCGACATGATGATGGTATCGATCTGAAACTTCTGAATTACCTTAACAAGGTCATTCTTGGCATGGTAGATACGTTTTCCTTCGAGTGATTTGCCGATAAGGATTGGGTTGTCGTCCAACCAGGCCACCACGGTCATTTGATTTCCCTTATCATCTTCAATGGCCTTTTTTACAAATAAACCAGACTGGCCAGCCCCAAAAATGGCGACATTCTTTTTGACGCCTTTAGGTCCGAATTTAGATGATTTTATTTCCTCACTTATGATTTTAATGGTAATCCTATAGCCAACCAGGATAAAAGAAAGGAGTAAATAATCGATTAAAATGATGGAGAGCGGATAGAAGAAAAAGAACTTGTCGCCCAATTCAAACAAGCGAAGAAAGGTATATACAATTACAAAGAACACCGTTGAGGCGGTGATTGCTCTCAATACGATTTTTATATCCTGTTCACCAGTGTACTTGATGAGACCTGCATATGTTTTCAGGAAATAAAAAGGGATGAGCCGGATGAGCAACACATACCCAACCGTATAGGGAAGGGAATCGAAAACATGCGGAGGTACCCTGAAATTGAACCTAAGCAGGTAAGCAGCTCCGAGGGAAAAAACCACCAGAACAAGATCCAGGCTTAAAATCAAAAACCTGGACAACAGGGCCTGGGATAGAAATTTCCGTAGCTTCATAATTGCCAAAACAAGACGGCAAAGGTAACAATATCCCGAAGGAATTGCAGTATTTAAAGGAGGCCGGAACTAAACAACCTGCTTCTGAGCATTTTGCAATTGAAGGTCATAATCTTCAATCTGCACAGGAGCATGGCTCTTCAGGGACTCCAGTGCTCCAAAACAAGCCAGATGGGTATTGCGGATGGAAGGCCAGGAAATGGGGGGTTCCCCTCCCTTTTCTGCCAGCTCCCAAACCTGCCTGAACATTTCCTCATGTCCCTTGTCCAACCGCGAACTCATATTTGAAAATCCCTTGGTGTCGAAGCCATCGAGACGGCGGAAATTGTCCAGAATCAGGTTTTTACCCCCAAAATAAATTTCAACCCGTTCTTTACTGTATGCTTTCGAGCCATTGGCAAAGTAGTTGATTACACCAAGGGCACCAGATTTGTAACGCAGATGGATAGAAGCTACATCAGTCCGGGCATCCGGGTGTTGTCCCATCGCCGACATGTAAACCGACTCCACTTCCGATCCTGTGAAGTAGGAAATGAGGTCCACGAAGTGACAAGCTTCTCCCAGTATCCGACCGCCACCTTGTTGCAAATCATGTACCCAGCTTTCAGGAGGAATAAATCCGGCATTCATCGTTGCGATGACGGAAATCGGCCCGGGACTGGGTCCCAAAAGGGATTTCATTTTTCGGGCAAAAGGAGAAAAGCGACGGTTGAAGCCCAGGTTTACTGATTTACCTGAAACTTCAAGTGCTTTCTCAATGGCAAAAAGGTCGAAAGGACGAATGGCCAATGGTTTTTCGACAAAAACATCTTTCCCTGCCTGCAAAGCTGCCAAAGTCATGCCGGCGTGCTGATGGTGTCGGGTGGTAATAACCACCATACCTACTTCAGAAGAAGCAATAAGCTCCTTATAATCGGTTGTGGACAATCCGATCCCAAATTTCCTGGCGAGGAATGTCCCGCTTACCCCGGTATTGCTGGCAATCATGGCCAGGGAGGCTCCTGCCTTTTTCAGGGCTGGAAGCATGGTCATCTTGGTATAATTTCCGGCGCCAATAATGCCCAATCCTCCTTTGGAAGAAATCGGATGATTGTTGACCCGCACCTGCTGACCTCGTTCGGGGTTTCCGGAATAGACAAGGATACTGGCGATGGTCCGTCTTCCTTTCATGTCGCCATAAATATCCTGAAACTGATCCAGTTGAACCTTCTCGGAAATGAGGGGTTTTACATCAATCTGCCCTTTGGAAATGGCCTGCAGGATGGTTTCAAAATTCCTTTTCTCCGTCCACCGTACAAATGGCAGTGGATAATCCTGACCCCCATTTTCATATGCTTCATCATAACGTCCCGGTCCGTAAGAGCAGGAAACCTGAAAGGTCAGCTCTTTTTCATAGAACTCAGACCGGTTCAATTCGAGTCCGGTTACCCCGACAAGAATGATTCGGCCCCGCTTGCGGGACATTCTTGCGGCCTGGCTGACGAGGCTGGAATCTTTGGTTGAGGCAGTGAGCACCACACCATCGGCTCCGATACCCTGGGTAAGTTCCATGACAAGCCGCACAGGATCGTCTCCGGGTTGCAACTGAATGGCCTCAATGCCTTTGGAACGAGCCAGCTGAACTTTTTCAGGATCCAAATCGAAACCAATGACCTGGCAGCCATTGGCAAACAGCATTTCTGCTGTAAGTAAACCGATAAGTCCAAGACCACTTACCACTATGGTTTCCCCAAAAGTAGGTTGGAGCAACCGAATGCCCTGTAAACCGATGGAACCAATAACTGTAAAACAGGCTTCATCGTCTGAAACATTTTCCGGTACAAGGGCTGCAAGGTTGACGGGCACGCATACCAGTTCGGCATGGGGCCCGTTTGAGGCCACCCTGTCTCCTACTTTAAAACCATTGACACCCTCTCCTACTTCTACAACGGTACCTACATTACAATATCCCAGGGGAATAGGCTGCTCCAACTTGCTGAAAACGGCTTCCATGGTCGGCAATAGCCCGTCGGACTTGATCTTATCGAGGACCATTTTGACCTTTTCGGGCTGTTGCCGGGCTTTGGAGATAAGGTTTGACTTTCCAAACTCCACCAGCATTCGCTCCGTTCCTATGGAAACGAGGCTACGGGTGGTCTGCACTAGGATGTGTCCTTTGCGGATCAGGGGAGCCGGAACTTCCTCTAAAAGGGTGTCGCCTGTTTTAAAAGACTGAATAATTTGCTTCAAAATTCCTTCAATTGGGCCGCAAATATGCCAATTTCAGACCGGAAGGGGAAATGGGAAGTGAAAATGAGTTTGTGGACACTTTAACTGCATTCCCGATGAGACCTAGTTTTTTTTGACCGGTCATAAATTACAAAACTCTTCTTCCAGACGATTTTTGCTTTCTGATACCAGGAATATGCCTTAGGGCTTCCTCACAGAACCGGGTGTCCAAAAATTAAGAATTTTAACTTCGAAAAGGATTGCAGCGCTTCAGATATAGAAGGTAAGGTGTGAATTTCTATAATACCCAGAAGCGATGGTATCCTGGGTATATTCAATTTCCTATACTTGTTCGGGCAATCAAAAAATTCGAAAATTCTGATTAAAACCCACTGTGGCAGGTCGGAATAGACATGCTTTGGCGTTTTCCCGAATAAGGCTCACAAATCTTTTCTTTGAATTCTCGCCTGTCTGTTTTTTCGTCCGTTTTCAATCCATGTAAACAGGGTGTTCTTTAAATCCTGACTAATGAAGGGTTTGGCTACATAACCGTCGATGGCCGATTGCCTTAATTTCTCCGCGATCTCATCGTATCCGGAAGCCGTCATGGCCAAAACAGGCGTATGAGCATTCTTTCCTTTTTTTCTGATCAACTGTACTGTCTCAAAACCATCCCTGTCGGGAAGCTGAAGGTCCATCAGGATGATATCGTAGAAATTACGGGAGGCCAGATCAACAGCTTCTGCCGAATTGGATGCCGAATCAAAAGGAATGCTCCACTTGGAAAAGAAGCGCTCCCCAATGATGCGGTTGTACTCGACATCCTCAACAAAAAGCATCCTGGTATCAGAAAAATCAGATTCCTGGTCGGGATCCAAAATCTCCGAACCGGGAAGAAATGAAGCATTGATCTCCTGAAGGGACAACGCAAATGAAAAAACCGATCCTTTCCCTGGTTCACTCTCCAGTTCGATACGTGAATCCATAATCTGAAGCAGGTTTTTCGTAATGGTAAGCCCCAATCCGGAACCTCCAAACCGCCTTGAAATGCCCGGTTCAGCCTGAGAGAAAAAGTCAAATATCTTTTCCTGATTTTCGGCATTTATCCCGATTCCGGTATCCCGGATCAGTGCCTGAATATTTCGGGTTGCGTCGGGTGAATAGCGGACTTCAATTTCTACTGTACCCTTATCGGTAAACTTGAGGGCATTGGAAACAAGGTTGTAAAATACCTGACCCAGACGCAGCTTGTCACCTAAAAAGGCTTCGGGCAAATGCCTGTCAAGCTTCAAAACAAGGGCAAGACCTTTTTCATCGGCTTTAAACTGGAGACTATTGCGGATATTCTCCAGCAACAGACGGATGGAAAAAGGCTGTTTTTCAAGTTCAACTTTTCCGGCCTCTATGCGGTTGTAATCGAGGATATCATTAACCAGATTAAGGAGGTTTTCGGCAGAGAACTGCAGTATTTCCAGACTTTTGACCTGATGGGCAGCGGGCTTTTCTTCCTGAAGCAATTGCACTGTCCCAATTACAGCATTGATGGGTGTCCGGATTTCATGCGACATGATGGAAAGGAAGTCAATCTTGGACTGAATGGCTTGCTCGGCTTCTTTTCTGGCTTCCTCAGCCGACTTTCGCTGACCGGTTAGATCGCGGTTCAGGGCCTGAAGACGTTTGTTTTGCTCCTCAATAACATTTGTCTGACGCTTTGTTTTATTAAGTTGTCGTTTATACCAGAACAGAAAATAGCCTAACGCAAACGCCAGGATCACCATGAGAATGGAAAAAAAGCGAAAATTGCGGAGTTCCTTTTCCGAAGTCAGGTCCTGAAGTCTTTTCTCACTGGCCATCCTTTCTGCCTCCCGGGCTTTCCTTTCCAAAAGATAAAGGGCATAAGTCTGTTGGGTTTGCCTGATGAGGTTTTCATTTAAAACGATCTCTTTAACCTCGTTATATGACTGAAAATATTGAAGGGCCAACTGGTAGTCTCCCCTGCTTTCGGCACACTTTGACAGTAACCTGAAACAGTTGTACTTGAGCAACCTGGAATTTACCTGTCTGGCAATATCGAGGGAATACAACAGCGTTTTCTCTGCTTCGTCAAAGGAGCCGTTGTTGACCCACATTTCGCCCAAATTGTTGGAAACAAGTCCTACCCGATACAAATCCCCCTGATATAGCGCAAGATTGATGGTTCTTCGATAAACAGAAGCGGCTTTGGGTATATCGTGCCTTATCCGGTTGAGCGCACCCCCATACAGGTTGCCGGCAACAAGAAACATTAATGTATCAATGGGTGGCCGGGAAGCAAGCTGATAAAGCTGTTCAATCCTTGTCAGATTGGAGTCTGAAATGTCGTTTTTGTAGTATAATGAAATGTAAGAAGTATAAGCCCGGGCCAACATTTGATTGGGGACATTTCCCATTGACCTGGCCAGCTTTTCAGCCTCAGTAAAAAAGTAAATGGCCTGATCGGGTTCTTCCAGGTATGCGCTGAGGCGGGCAAGTGAAACCAGGGCCATAAGTTGGTGGTGGGGGAGTTTTTGCTCGATGGCAATGGTAGAAACCTGGGTAAGTACTTTAGATGCAATATCATATTCGGACAAACGCAGGTGGACTTCCGCAAGGATCAACAAACTGTTAAGCCGGCCCTCCGGGTTTTTATTCTGTTTAAAAAGGGAATCGGCTTTATGTAGATATGAAATCGCCCTTTGGGGATCCTTTCCCAAAAAAGTACCTCCTAATTTTAAGTTTGCATTCGCCTGCCTTTCCAGAAGCGTTTGAGCAAGAACGGCCTCATTAAAAGGTAGTAAATACAACAGAAAAATTAAACTACCCCGGAACCAAGTCATGGCATTCGCAACCTGCGCTTTCCTGTTTCATCAATGTCTACCCCCAAACCTACAGGTTTAACGAGCCATGATCCGTTTTTTTTCAACACTCCCCATTTGCCACTTTCTTTTGCATAGGCAATGCCGTTTTGGTAGGGTAAAACTTCCTCGAAACGGGTAGGAATGACCAAACGACCGGTAGAATTTAAAAATCCCCATTTGCCAGCAAGTCGGACAGGAGCATTGCCTTCTGAAAACGTATCCACCTCGTCGAAAAACAGGTTTCCCTGAGCTTTTCCTGTGTTGTTATACAATGCCCAACCCGACTTTCCCTTAAAAAACCACAAGCCTTCATGGGCATATTTCCAGGGGCCTGATTCCATTTCGGTCAACATTTCTCCTTTGGAACCCAGGAGGCCCGATTTACCCTTTTTCCATGCCTGGACCGGGAATCCAATTTCCTGTTGTTGCCGGATAGGGGCAATGATGGAGTCGAACTTTGGCTGGACCAACCAATTTCCTGATTTATCGGAAATCCCCCATTTCCCCTGGGATAACACCACAAAAGTCTGATTGATAGCTGGCAAAATCCGTTCGGCCTGCATCCGAAACAGAATCTGGCCCGTAGGAGATAAAAGTGTTGAAGTTTCCCCGGTACCTGCCTCGAAAACCGGGCCTCCAGGGAGCAAATGGTACTCCATTCGGTCGGCCTCTGCAGGCAAAAGAACCTGTCCTGTTCGGGAAAGCAATCCCCACTTCCCTCCTGCCATCATCCCAAGGTGATTTTGACCAAAAGGTTTCAGAACATCATATCCGGTTCCTGGCATGTATGAGGGCGGGGTCAGGAGAAAAACCTTTCCCTTTTCATAGGCCCGAATTGACCCGATGGGATCATAAAGAGACAATGAATCCCAGGAAACAGTCCCGGGGGTTCTTGTTTTCAGATCCAGAAAGAGAAATTTGTTGTCTTGCCTCAGGGCACACCATTTTCCGTCTTCGGAGGGCAAAA
>JBIPNA010000148.1:0-8344 GCA_044375665.1 Catalimonadaceae bacterium | reverse complement strand
CCTTCTGAACCATTGGCTTACCTCCTCAAGAACGGTAAGTTCAGGAGCGGAAAAGTTAAATGTACCGCTCCAATTTAAAGCTTCAACAAACAACCGGGCAGCATCATGAACATGAATCCAATTAAAAGGTTGCCGGCCAGTTCCGGGTGTTGCGCCGAATCCCATTGAAAATGGCTTTTGAATCCGTGGAAGGGCGCCATTTTGGCGATCCAGCACGACAGCCAGTCTCACTACGCAAAAGTTCCCGCAAGGCACATGCTCTTCAAATTTGGCATAAGACTTTTCCCAATCAAGGGCTACCAATGCAGGAAAACTACCTCCGGGACCATCGGTTTCGACAAATGGTTTGATGCCTTTGTTGCCATAATAACCAGCTCCGGAAACCCCTACAAAAGCTTTTAGGGAAACTGCATGCTTTTGGGCCGATACCCTTAAGGTTTGAACCGCCTGTAATCTGCTGTTTCTGATTTTTGATTTTCCAGCTTCGGTCCATGGGGTATCACCAATGCTTTCCCCGGCAAGATTAATAACAGCTTCAGCCCAATCCCAGGCCCGTGAATCCATGGTCGAGTCGGCGGGATTCCAAACAAAAACAGGGATTTGTTTCATCAGGACTTTTGGACTCCTGCTGAGCCAGGCAACCTCATGCCCGATATCCAACAACTCCTTTGAAATGGCACGTCCTAAAAAACCCGAACCACCTGCGATCAAAACCTTCATAATCAAGTAACAAGGTGCGGTTTAATTTGTTACTTCAAACTTGAAAAAGCGTACTTTTTTTGATTTGATTGCCTGAGGTTGAGTTGTTTCAAATTTTCAGCAGCCATGGGTTGAAGCTGGAAAAAGGTTGAAATTTCAAAGCAATGTTTGCTTTAATGGCCGTAGTAGACCCTAATTCAATTTCCGGGGGTTTTCAACTGAATAGATTTTATTTTAGAGAAAATACCATTTTCCCCAGACAATTGATGGTCCCAATAAGAAGATTTATCCGCCTAAACAGAGCCAAAGGCATCGGATCTCAAATGAAGATATTAGGGCCTAATTCTTGATGAGCCGGCCAGTTGAAGGTTGTTGGGAACCGGTTGGCCAAAGCAAGTAAATACCGGTAGGGATGAACGTTAAATCCACTTTTCCGTAGGAAACAGGGCAGGAGAATACCTTCCCCTGGCTGGAAACCAAACGCAATCTATCCATCTGCTTGCCTGATGGATGAAGAATTTCAATAAAATTTCCTGCAGGATTGGGGAAAAAGTCCCAATCGATAGATTCTTGTGTGCTCTCTACGGAGGTTAGAGACTGGCTATAGTAACCTGATACATTGGGTTCTAATCCATCTTCGCCCATTATCGTGTCATATTCCAATTGGAATTTGATGGGAAAGGTTGATCCAGAATTCTGGAACCAAAGGAATATGGTTTTGTTGGAGGAATTGACAACCGGATCCGGAAGACTATTTACTACTGTGCTGTCTTTAATGGTTTCTTTTATGTTCATCCGGATGGCATTTGGAAAAGTACCAGCAGGAGTGATAAGGGTACCATACGCGTCGTATTTCATGGTCATTTTGCCTTTCATATAAGTAGTGGCTACTATTTGACCTGCAACTTCCTGGGTTGAACTAGAAGAATACGTATCTGTAAATGATTGCCCAAAGTTTAAAGGAAACCTCGCCTCAATTCTGGTATCAGTAAACTTTTCAAAGCTTGGTTCAAACCCGGGAAGATTAAAGTATGTAGCTGAACCCAGGCCTTCGGATTGTTGACTATTGTCCTTGTAATACCGTAAAAAATTAATGGTATCGTTTGAGAATCTAAAGACTTTGTTGGCTTGAGGAAATTGGCTGGCCGCAGGTGTCCCAACAGGAGAAATGATGGAAGCAGAAAACATTAAACCCTGGGGAACACCAGCAAAAGACCATGTTTGGTTGGCTCCTGCCGGACCTGGTGTCAAAGTGTTTTGCTCAAAAATCCGGACTTGCATGTTTTGTCCTATCTGGACATCGTAAGCACTGGTAAAAACGGGCTGACCAATACAGTAAAAGGAAAGAAAGAGGGTTAACCCGAGGAACGAAGTTATTTTTCTCATTGTTTTATAAAGTAATAGGGGTGGGGCAGGAGTTCGGATTTTATTTTTCTTCGTGGTATTCCTGTTCTGTGTTGATTTCCCAGATATTGGCTTTGCCAGATTTTCCATCCCGGATATTTTCTACAACGGTCATGGCTGTAAGCATACTATGGTCCTGGTTGTTGTATTTGTGCATTCCATTTCTACCCATAAGAAACAGGTTTTCAAAACCATCCAGATAGTTTCGGACCACATCAAACTCATTGTATGTCCCAAAATAAGCTGGGTAGGTTTTGGGCATTCGGATGACTACGGCATCCACTACATTTTGGGCATCTACAATGCCAATTCTGGAGATTTCATCTTTGCCCAATAGTTTGAGCTCTTCATCTGATTTCTGCCATAGGGCATCTCCTTCATTACAGAAATATTCCAACCCAATCCACTTAAGTTTGGGGTCGGCCACCAGGAAAGGGGACCAGTTGTTGAAAATCTGGAGTCGACCAACTTTCACGTCAGACTCCTGAATATAAATCCAGTTGTCCTTTACATCCCCCACCTTAAGTTCTGAAACCAAAAGTCCTACGGTAAAAAAGTCCCGGTACATCAATCCGTCGCTTACCCGTTTGACCTGTGCAGGTACAGGAACAGAGAGTTTATTGATCAACTCCTGTATAGGCATGGTGGAAAGGAAATAATCGCCCTCAATCCGGCTTTTTTCACCTGTCTGGCTATTTTCAACCCGAACAGCGACAATCTTATTTTCATTCACTTCAATGCCAACCACTTTGGTATGCATATTCAGTTCCCCGCCCTTTTTCCCCACCATTTCTGCTACGGTTTCCCACATTTGACCTGGACCAAATTTGGGATACATGAACCGCTCAATCAGCGAAGTTTCAACGTCTTTTTGGGAAATGTCACCTTTCTGGGATCCACCGAATGCTTTTTTCATCATGTGAATCAGAGTTTTGGTCAATGATAAACCTTTGATTCTTTGGGCTCCCCATTCAGGAGAGATTTTAGAGCATTCTACACCCCAGACTTTCTCAGTATAATCCTTGAAAAAAGTCAGGTAAAGTTTTTTGCCGAAACGATTGATGAAAAATTCTTCCAGGTTTTTCTCATTCCGAATGGGGAACAATGCGGACCAGACATAGGAAAGACCTACATTGATGGTATAGGGAATGCCCAGATTCCGAACTGTTTGGGCGCTCATGGAAATGGGATAACTAAAGAATTTCCTCCGGTAATAAATTCTGGAAAGGCGATTACGGATAAGCATCACCACATCGGGATGGGTGGGTTGCTTTTCCCCGGCTTCAACAGTTCTTTTTTTGTTTTGATAACTGATTTCAAAACTGCCTTGCTGACTTGCCTCAATGGGCATGATTTCCAGCCACCACTCCATTACACGATCGGATTTGGAAAAGAATCGGTGGCCACCAATATCGATCCGATTGCCCTTGTAGTTAACTGTCCTGGAAATTCCACCCCAATATTCCGACATTTCTAAAACGACGGGTTGGATGTCGGTGTGCTTTTGAAACTCGTAGGCAGCTGTCAAACCAGCAGGTCCACCGCCTATGATGATGGCTCTCTTCATATTTTGAAATCAGGCAGAGCAGATTTGAACTCCTTTTCAGAAACCTTTCAGAAGAACCTGAAGGGTGGCCATCGGGAGGCCTGGCACCTTACCTGTGTAGAATCAGGCCGCAATATGCGACGGGTTAAGGAGATGTGGAAAGACTTTTTGCAGGGCCCTGGAAATAGTAGTATGGTATTTTCGGTATTTCTTTGCCGCTAAATCGCAAGCTTTTGAAAACAACTGTTTCTATGACCCATGTGAAGGGGTTTCTTCTGGGTTCGTTTTTTGTTCTGACGGCCTACCTGTTTGCGAGTGGCAACTGGCGCACAACCCGATTCCCCATCCAAATGGATGCCAATGGGTATTATATTTATCTGCCTGCTGTTTTCATCTATGGAGATTTGGAGGCGCTTCGGTTTGTCGATGAAATGCCCGAACAGTTTGATCGGAAGTATTTCCTCTACCCAGGCATCCATGGTGGCTATATGACAAAGTATTCCCCTGGAATGGCCATTCTGGAATTGCCTTTTTTTGGAATTGCTCATGCCTGGGCCCTTTCCACGGAAGGGGTCGCAGATGGCTATTCCCCTCCCTACAGGTTGTTACTGGGTATTTCTACTATTTTTTATACATGTCTTGGATTGTGGTTTCTGGCCATGTTAATGGCACGTTATTTTTCGCCAGGAACGGTTTTGATTGCCATTGGCTTATTGCTTTGGGGTACAAATCTTTTCCATTACAATGTCCTTCAGCCTGCGATCACTCATAATTATGTATTTTTCCTGGTCTGTATTCTCCTTAACCGGATGGATCGATGGCTAAAAACCGACAATATTTTAGATTTTGCCCTGGCTTGTGCCTGTGTTGGGTTTGCTGCTCTAATCCGACCAACTGAGGTGCTTGTTGGCTTACTGGTGTTGGGATTTTTTGTTTTTGCCTGGCGAAGATCTGACAAGCCCATCCGTTTTTTTACTGCTCATTTGCCTCAATTGATCCTCGGCGCATTGTGTTTTGCAACCTTTCTTTTGCCGGTATTTCTTTATTGGAAGTTGTCAACAGGCCATTGGGTGGCATACACATACGAACAGGAGGGCTTTTATTTTGATCGCCCCTGGCAGATCTGGTTAGGCTTGTTTGGCTTTCGTAAAGGATGGTTTATTTATACCCCACTTTTATTTCTTGCGGCATGGGGATATTTTGGGTTCAGAAAGGAATCCCGCTTCAAGGCGTTTGAGGCTGCTTTGCTTTGGTATATGCCACTAAACCTGTTTATTGTGTTGAGTTGGTATGGTTGGTGGTATGGTGGTTGCTTTGGATTAAGGGCATTGATTCCAGCCCTCGCTTTGGCAGCTATGCCGCTGGCTTGGTTGATTGAAAACACAAAGCAATTTAAAGCAGTAATCGGGTTGGGTTTGTTTTTTGTCACATTGAATCTCTTCCAATCCTTTCAGTACCAAAGACAAATTCTTCATATGGATGCAATGACCTGGAGATCGTACTTTTTCATTTTCGGCAAATGGAAGCTGGACGACGCAGAAAAGGCCCAAATGAAAACCATGCTCGACTTCCCCGATTACAACCAAAGGGGTAAAAAATTAGATGAGTATTTTAAATAGGTTTGGTTGTATTCAATTTTTTAGGTTTCACATAAAGAAGCAAAGCCCGGGACAATTGGCGTCCCAGGCTTTGCAGGAATAGCTGAAAGAATTACCCAGGCCGTGTACTTACCAGAATCTGGTATACAATACGATCAGAATCAGGCAAATACCGATAGCAGCAAAATTGAACACCGGATCGGTATAAAACAGAGATTTTTTCTCATCCTTCCGACCAGAACCATCTTCTTCATTTCCGTAAATTTCAATTCCCTTTGGATCTGAACCACTTTTGTTGTCCATCATGGAGATAAAAATCATAACTGCAGATAGGATTAAAAAGGTATAGCCCATCCGGTCAAGGAACGGAACTTCAGGACCACCAAATTTAAAAGCAATGGCCACCGGAAGCGTAAGTATAGCCACCCAAACCGCTGCATTTGCTGATGCCTTTTTCCAAAATAAACCGAAAAGAAAAATGCAGAAAATGCCTGGAGATACAAAGCCGGTATACTCCTGAATATATTGAAAAACCTGATCGAAACTTCCCAAAACAGGAACTACGGGTATTGCAAGTAAAAGAGATATCAAAGTAATAATCCTACCCGTACTGACAAGTTGTTTGTCTGAAGCATTTTTGTTCAAAAATGGTTTGTAAATATCCATCGTGAAAATGGTCGCAATGGAATTGGTCTTGGAGGAAATGGCACCTACAATTGCGGCAAAAAGGGCTGCAAACGCCAATCCTTTTACGCCTGGGAAAAGAAATGAATTTAATAAAATGGGATAGGTATCATCAGGCCTGATGATTTTACCAACCAGCACAGGGTCATGTCTTTCTGCAAGGAGATATGCTACCATACCAGGAATCACCACAATAAGAGGCATTAGCAATTTCAGGTATCCGGCAAAAGCCAGGCCGCGTTGTGCTTCCTTCAGACTTTTTGCGGCCAGGGCCTTCTGGGTGATATATTGGTTGCAACCCCAATAATTAAGGTTTGTTATCCACATAGCCCCTACCAAAACTGTAAGACCAGGAAGGTCCTGATAAGCGTCGCCGCCATCCTTGGGAAGATCTACATACGCATCAACCCCGTTTGGTTTGCTTTTTAAAATTTCTCCCGGCTCAAGAATCATAGAGAATTTCTGCGGTATTTCATCCAGTAAAACCTGAAATCCAGCCATAACTCCCTGATGATCTGAAATACTATCCAAAGCCAGATACGTAGTTACCAGTCCGCCGGCGATTAGAAAAAATACCTGTATCGGGTCTGTCCAGGCCACAGCCATTAATCCCCCGGAAAGGGTATAAACTGTTGAAAACAGAGCCACAACGGAAGCAATAATGAGCGTGTTCTGAACAGTATCTTCAATGCTGAGCACACCTTTTACTGCAATGGTTCCCAAATAAATGATGGAGGTAAGATTTACAAAAACATATAAAAACAGCCAGAAAATAGCCAGAGAAGTTCTTACACGATTGTCATACCTGAGTTCAAGGAACTGTGGCATGGTAAAAATTTTCTTTTCAAGGAAAATAGGGACAAAGAATTTGGCCACGATAAGCAAAGTTGCTGCGGCCATCCACTCATATGTAGCAATTCCAAGTCCAATGGCGAATCCAGACCCGGTCATTCCGATCAATTGTTCGGCACTGATATTTGCAGCAATCAGGCCAGTCCCGATAGCCCACCAGGGAAGAGAGTTGCCAGCCATAAAATAGTCGGCCGAGCTTTTTTCCTCTCCCTTTTTGGTCCGGGAAACATAAAGTGCTACCCCTACGACCAGCAGGCAGTAGCCAACAAATACGACGATATCGAGGGTAGAAATGGTAGAAAAATCCATGGTTTATTTTACGGTATTGGTTCGGTTTGGTTCAAAAAACAAGGCGCAAGAATAGGTAAAACATTGGTTTTTTGATGGAAGCGGCCTCCGAAATTTTCCCTTTTTGCCGATATGCCAAATTCTATTTGGTCGTTTAAGGTAGAAATGAGGTTGTTTATGCTTACAAAACAAGCGTGGATTGATTTCGAAACCGGCCATCTGAAGAGGTTCGGGGGAACATTTCCTGATTTATCGAACAGATTCATTTTTAGGAATTTGACCTTCCTGGAGATCTGGACAACAGGCTGAAATATTTCTTCCTCCAACTATTCAGAATTTCGATCGAATCTCGTACTTTTGCAGCCCGTTTTACAAACCGGGGACGTGATCCCCACCAATCTAATTACCAAATGGTTAAAATAAGACTTGCCCGCAGAGGCAGAAAAAAACTGGCGATGTACGACCTGGTTGTCGCAAATGCCACAGCGCCACGTGATGGCCGCTTTATCGAGAAAATCGGTACCTACAATCCCAACACTATTCCAGCTTCTATCGTTTTGAACGATGAGAAAGCTTTAAAATGGTTGTTGAATGGTGCTCAGCCAACCGACACGGTTCGTGCTATTTTTTCCTACAGAGGTGTGATGTATAAAAAGCATTTGCAGGTTGGTGTACTTAAAGGTGCACTTTCTCAGGAAGATGCTGATGCAAAATTCGATGCCTGGAAAAACTCAAAAGAGTCGAAAATTACAGGTCGGGTAGAAGGTTTGGCGAAAGTCAAGGCTGATGCTGCCAAAGCCCGTCTTGAAGCAGAAGCAAAAGTTAATGTTGCCCGTGTTGCTGCTCAGGCAGCAAAGCAAGCTGCGGAAATTGCAGCGGCTGCACCGGCCGAGGAAGCGCCTTCTGAAGTTGTTGCTGAAGAAGCAGCCCCAATGGTTGCAGAAGATTCTGCCCCTGCTTCTGTTGCAGAAGTGGTTGCTGAAGCACCTGCCCCGGCAGAGGAAGTTGCTCCTGTTGTTGCTGAAGCACCTGCCCCGGCTGAGGAAGTTGTTCCTGTTGTTCCTGAAGTATCGAAATCTGAGGCTGCGGAAGCTGCTGCACCAGAGACTCCTGTTGCTGAAGTTCCGGCACCAGAGGTTGAAGTTGCCGAGGTTTCTGCTCCGGTAACCGCCGAGGAGGCTGCACCGGTTGTGGAAGCTTCTGCTGAAACGCCTGCATCAGAAGAAGGTGCTGTTGCATCTGAGGATGAAAAAGAAACCCCGGCGGAGGGGTA
>JBIPNA010000147.1:0-8402 GCA_044375665.1 Catalimonadaceae bacterium | reverse complement strand
CATAGAAAGCCTGCGTGCATCGAAGCCTGTACTGCTGCGTTGAGGAACAGAAAATCCAGTTTGGGTTACAAGCGACTGTATTTCAATCATGAGCGGGCGATTTCCTTCCATCATCGAACTGATGGCTACTCCACTCAGTTGTTCATCACGGTGGCCGATCAGAATTTCAGACGGATTAAGAACAGGCACCAGCCCTTCACCCTGCATTTCATAAATGCCAAGTTCGGAAGAAGAGCCAAATCGGTTTTTAATGGTTCGGAGAATCCGGAAGTTTAAATGGCGTTCGCCTTCGAAAAGGAGAACAGTATCGACCATATGCTCCAGTAGCTTTGGACCTGCAATGCTGCCTTCCTTGGTGATATGACCAATTATAAAAGTGCAAACCCCAGACTCCTTTGCAAACCTGAGGAGTGATGCTGTAGATTCTCTGATCTGGGAAACCGTTCCCGGAGAGCCTTCAAGTTTGGTTGAATACAGGGTTTGGATGGAATCGATGATGAGCAAATCAGGCATAATTTCTGCGGCCTGCGCCAGCACTTGTCCAAGTTCTGTTTCGCTCAGGATATAACACTCTTCGTTCTGAATCCCGAGCCTGTCCGCCCGCATCCTGATTTGCTGGTGGCTTTCTTCACCACTTACATATAAAACCTTTCTTCCAGGGACAGCCAGGGCTTCCTGCAACATAAGGGTGGACTTGCCAATACCTGGTTCTCCACCAATCAAAATAAAACTTGCAGGCACAATGCCTCCTCCCAGAACCCTTGCAAGCTCCGGATCCCGGGTGGCAAGGCGGGGTTGATTTTCTGAGGTTATTTCCCCGATTTTTAAAAGTTTAGCAGGTTGGGGCCCCTTCCCTGAGGGTCTCCACGGAAGCACTCCACCGGTTGTTACCTGTTCTTCTGAAAAAGTATTCCATTCACCACAGGATGGACATTTTCCTTGCCATTTTGGGGATTCAAAACCGCAATTGCGGCAGAAATAAACGATTTTGGTTTTGGCCATGTGGGTTGCAAGTAGCTAAGTTTTTATCAATAGAATGAAAGGCCGGGACGCATTATGCAGGGCAATTGGGAAAGGTTTTTTTGAGGTCCGGGATCCTGGAAAATTATTTCGTCTTTTTTCTGGCCCAACTTTTGTAATAGCGGGTACAAATATCTACTTTTGCAGGCTATTTTAGGGTATCCTACCAATTTGGGAAAATTGATTCATTCATACAACATTGTCTGCGGAAATTTTTTCCATTCCGATTTTACTTGCTCTCTAACCGATAATCGTCTCTAAACGAACCATATGGCCTTTAGAAAAAACAGGAAACTTAATCAGGATTTTACCAAAGTAACCATCAGTCTTGCTTCTCCGGAATCCATTCTGGAAAGTTCGTACGGACAGGTTACGCAACCGGAAACCATCAATTACCGGACTTACAAGCCGGAAATGGATGGACTTTTCTGTGAGCGGATTTTCGGACCCGTAAAAGATTGGGAATGTCATTGCGGAAAGTACAAGCGAATCCGCTACAAAGGAATTATTTGCGACCGTTGCGGTGTTGAAGTTACAGAAAAGAAGGTTCGCCGGGAGCGCATGGGTCATATTGAGCTTGTGGTGCCCGTGGCGCATATCTGGTATTTCCGTTCCCTACCGAACAAAATCGGATATCTGCTTGGTCTTCCAACCAAAAAGCTGGATCAAATTATTTACTACGAGCGATTCGTGGTAATTCAGCCAGGAATTAAAGCTGAAGAAGGAATCGAATATCTTCAGTTTCTGACTGAAGATGAATATTTGGACATTCTGGAGAAACTCCCCAGGGAAAACCAGATGCTGGATGATAAGGATCCCAACAAGTTCATCGCCAAAATGGGTGCTGAATCACTGGAAATGCTCCTTTCCCGTCTGGATCTGGATGATTTGTCTTACAGCCTTCGTCACTCAGCAGCCAACGATACTTCTCAGCAAAGAAAAGCTGAAGCTTTGAAGCGACTAAAAGTTGTTGAAGCATTCAGGGATGCCCGTACCCGGATTGAAAACAAGCCGGAGTGGATGATTATTAAAATGGTGCCGGTAATTCCACCGGAACTTCGTCCTCTTGTTCCATTGGATGGAGGAAGGTTTGCCACTTCAGATCTGAATGATCTGTACCGCCGGGTAATTATCCGGAATAACCGCCTTAAGCGCCTTATTGAAATTAAAGCTCCGGAAGTAATTCTACGGAATGAAAAAAGGATGCTCCAGGAAGCGGTTGATTCTCTTTTTGACAACTCCCGGAAAGTAAATGCTGTTCGGGCTGAGGGTAACAGAGCTCTGAAATCTCTTTCCGATATGCTGAAAGGGAAACAAGGTCGTTTCCGTCAGAATCTTCTTGGAAAGCGTGTTGATTATTCAGGTCGTTCAGTTATTGTAGTTGGCCCTGAGCTAAAACTACACGAGTGCGGACTACCAAAAGAAATGGCTGCTGAGTTGTTCAAGCCATTCATTATCAGAAAGCTGATTGAAAGGGGTATTGTAAAGACAGTAAAGTCCGCTAAAAAGATTGTGGATCGCAAAGATCCTGTAGTCTGGGATATTCTGGAAAACGTATTGAAAGGACATCCTGTTCTCCTCAATCGTGCCCCGACTTTGCACCGTCTTGGCATTCAGGCTTTTCAGCCAAAACTGATTGAAGGAAAAGCCATTCAGTTGCATCCATTGGTTTGTACGGCATTCAATGCTGACTTTGACGGTGACCAGATGGCTGTTCACGTTCCTTTGGGACATGAAGCTGTATTGGAAGCATCATTGTTGATGCTTGCCTCCCATAATATCCTTAATCCTGCAAACGGTGCACCGATTACGGTACCTTCCCAGGACATGGTTCTTGGATTGTATTATATTACCAAGGGACGTCGCAGCACCCCTGAGCATCCTGTCATGGGCGAAGGCAGAATTTTCTACAGCCTGGAGGAAGTAGTGATTGCCCTCAATGAGAAAACACTTGATAAGCATGCTTACATCAAGGTGAAAACCAAAGTGAAAGGCAGCAATGGCGAATTGGAGGAAAAACTCATTGAGACCGTATCGGGTCTTGTTTTATTCAATCTCTGCGTTCCGGAAGAAGTTGGTTTCATCAACGAATTGCTGACAAAGAAAAAGCTTCAGAAAATCATCTCTGATGTTTATCGGGAGTGTGGAGTAAAGCGTACGGCGAGATTTTTGGACGACATCAAGGAACTTGGTTTCAAAATGGCCTTCCGTGGCGGATTATCAATCGGGTTGGATGATATTAAGATTCCGGCCGAGAAGGATTCCCTCGTTGCTTCCGCCAAAGAGGAAGTAGAAAGTGTCTGGTCCAACTACCAGATGGGTCTTATCACCGACAATGAGCGTTACAACCAGGTGATTGATATCTGGACACGTGTAAACTCAAAAATTACAGAAACCCTGATGCGTCAGTTGGAAAACGACAATCAGGGATTCAACAGTATTTATATGATGATGCACTCCGGAGCCCGGGGTTCCCGTGAGCAGATCCGCCAGCTTGGTGGTATGCGGGGACTGATGGCCAAGCCACAGAAAAACCTTCAGGGTTCGGTGGGAGAAATCATCGAAAACCCAATTCTTTCTAATTTTAAGGAAGGTTTGGATGTACTTGAGTATTTTATCTCTACCCACGGTGCCCGGAAAGGTCTTGCCGATACGGCATTGAAAACGGCAGATGCGGGATATCTGACCCGTCGTTTGCACGATGTGGCTCAGGATCTGGTTGTCAATGAAGTAGATTGCGGAACCCTGCGTGGAATTACCGTTTCTGCTTTGAAGGAAAATGAAGAAGTTGTTGAACCATTGTCAGAAAGGATTCTGGGAAGGGTTTCGGTTCACGACGTTTTCCACCCCATTACCGGTGAATTGATTGTCGGTAACAATGGGGAGATTACAAATGAAATTTCCCAGATGCTGGATGAATCCGGTATTGAAGAAATAGAAATCAGGTCGGTATTGACTTGTGAAACCAAGCGTGGAATCTGTGGCGCCTGTTACGGAAGAAACCTTGCAACAGGAAGGATGGTACAAAGAGGTGAAGCTGTCGGTGTAATCGCAGCCCAATCCATTGGTGAACCGGGAACCCAGTTGACACTCCGTACCTTCCACGTAGGGGGAACTGCCTCAAACATTGCAGTTGAGTCTTCCATCCGTGCCAAACAAGATGGTGTGGTGATTTTTGATGAAGTACGGACTTTGGCCACCACCAACAATGAAGGTGAAGCCATTGACGTAGTTATTGGAAGAACAGGTGAACTCCGGATTATTCCAGAGACCGAGTCCACCAATACTGAGAAAGTGTTGATGACAGCCAACATCCCTTATGGATCATTCCTTAAAGTGAAGTCTGGTCAAAAAGTAGAAAAAGGTCAGGAGATTTGTTTTTGGGATCCATACAATGCGGTAATTCTTACCGATATTGACGGAAAAGTAGAATTCGAATCAATTGAAGAAGGCATTACTTTCCGTGAGGAATATGATGAGCAGACAGGTCACCGCGAGAAAGTAATTACAGAAACCAAGGATAAGGCAAAAAACCCTGCCATTGTGGTAGCTGGTAAGTCTGATTCCAAAATGTTTAATCTCCCGGTAGGCGCTCACCTGGTAGTAGAAAATGGTCAGAAGATAAAAGCTGGTCAGGTAATGGCCAAGATTCCAAGGTCGGCTGGTAAAACAAGAGATATTACAGGAGGTTTGCCAAGGGTAACAGAGCTTTTTGAAGCAAGGAACCCATCAAACCCGGCCATTGTAACTGAAATTGATGGAATAGTTTCTTATGGAGGAATTAAGCGTGGAAACAGAGAAATCTTTATTGAATCCAGAGATGGCGTCAAGAAGAAGTATATGGTTCCTCTTTCCAAACACATTTTGGTTCAGGATGGAGATTATGTAAAAGCGGGCATGGCCCTTTCTGACGGAGCCATTACTCCATCTGACATTCTTGCCATTAAAGGACCAACCGCCGTTCAGGAATACCTTGTAAATGAAATTCAGGAAGTATACCGTTTGCAAGGGGTAAAAATTAACGACAAGCACATCGAAATCATCGTGCGCCAGATGATGCAGAAAGTGGAAATTACCGAACCTGGTGATACCAACTTCCTGCCAGGTCAGTCTGTGGATAAATTTACTTTCCGCAGAGAAAATGATGAGGTAATGGGTGCCAAAGTAGTAACAGACGCTGCTGATTCTCAGATTCTTAAGCCAGGACAGATTGTTTCTGCCAAGCGGTTGAGGGATGAAAACTCCAGTCTCCGACGCAGAGATGCCCAATTGGTTGAGGTTCGGGAAGCTGAAGCAGCTACCTCAAGACCAATTCTGATGGGAATTACCCAGGCGTCTTTGGGAACCGAAAGTTTTGTTTCTGCAGCTTCTTTCCAGGAGACGACCAAAGTGTTGAGTGAAGCATCCATCCGTGGAAAGGCTGATTACCTGCTTGGATTGAAGGAGAACGTCATTGTTGGTCACCTTATTCCTGCAGGAACAGGGATGCGTGATTACGACCATATCATTGTAGGTTCAAAAACTGAGTTGGAAACCCTCAATCAAATTGCGGAAGCAGGAGGCGCTCCAACACATCTATCTTACAGAAAAGGCAAAAGGGAAACCAGCATTGTATAATTGAAATGGAGAATCAGGAACAAGGAAACCAAATCAATATTGAGCTTTCGGAAGAAATGGCCGAAGGCACATACTCCAATCTGGCCATGATCGCCCACTCAAATACAGAGTTTGTGATAGATTTTATCCGGTTGATGCCTGGGGTACCCAAGGCGAAAGTAAAAAGCCGGATCGTCATGACGCCTGAACATGCGGTGCGTTTCCTTCAGGCTTTGAAGGAAAATGTGGAGCGTTACCAGGATAGCTTCGGAGACATCAAAGACCTGAGTGATATGCCCAAAATCCCATTTAATTTTGGAGGCACAATGGGGCAGGCTTAAGCCCGGTATCGAATGGAAAAGGTGAAAGCGAAAACATCCAAAAACGGTTCTGCAGTTAAAAGCAGCCACCCCAGGGAGCGGTATCAGTTTTGGTTTTCAAACATGATGCTGATGCGCCGCTTTGAGGAAAAGGCCGGACAGTTGTATGGCCAGCAGAAAATCAAAGGGTTTTGCCATTTATATATAGGACAGGAAGCCTGTGCTTCCGGTGCTGTTTCGGCCTCGATAAAAGGCGATAAATGGATTACTGCCTACAGAGATCATGCTCTTCCTCTCGCCCTTGGAACCCATCCCAATGTGCTAATGGCAGAATTGTTTGCCAAGGCCACTGGTTGTTCCAAAGGAAAAGGAGGCTCCATGCATTTTTTTGATAAAGAAGTGAATTTCATGGGCGGTCATGGAATCGTAGGCGCACAGGTTCCCATGGGAGCTGGAATTGCATTCTCTGAGAAATACAACAAAACAGGGAATGTTTGCTACTGCTACATGGGCGACGGTGCGGTAAGGCAAGGTGCTTTTCATGAAGCATTGAATATGGCCAAAACCTGGAATCTGCCAGTTGTTTTTGTTATTGAAAACAATGGGTATGCGATGGGTACCTCGGTTGAAAGGACATCCAATGTTACTGAATTGTACAAATTGGGACTTTCATACGACATGCCATCTGAGCCTGTCGATGGAATGAAGCCCGAAGCAGTTCATGAAGCATTTGCGCAGGCAGCTGACCGGGCCAGGAAAGGAAACGGGCCAACATTACTGGAATTACGTACTTATCGGTATAAAGGGCATTCTATGTCCGATCCTGCTAAATACCGGTCGAAGGACGAGTTGGAAAACTATAAAGATCAGGATCCGATTGAGCATGTGCGTGCTGTCCTGCTAACAAATGGTTGGGCAACCGAAGCCGAACTGGAATCCATTGAAGAAACCATAAAAGAACAAGTCAACGAGAGTGTCAAGTTTGCAGAAGAGTCACCATATCCGGACACCGATGAGGTTTACAAGGATGTGTACGTCGATGCCAATTACCCTTACATCATTGAATAATTTAGTATGAGCCAAGATTTAAAAGAGAAAGAAGTCCACAAGGAATCCGCACTTGAGAATCCTGAAATTCTGGTTGAAAAGCTTTCAACCTTTGAGGACTACCTTGAGAAAAACAGTAAGCTGGTCGGAACGATCGTTGCAGTTATTGTGCTGGCAGTAGCTGGATTTTTCGGATACCGCTGGTATATGAATTCTCAAAACCAGGAGGCTGAAGAGCAAATGTTTCAGGCCGTTTACCAGTTTGAAACCGATTCTTTAAGGTTGGCTTTGAATGGAGATGGCAAATCAATGATTGGTTTTCTGGCAATAGCCGATGATTATGGATATACAAAATCTGGGAAACTGGCGCATTTTTATATTGGTGCCATTTATCTGAAGCAGAATAAGTATCAGGAAGCAATCGACAATCTGAAGGAATACAACCTGGATGATTTACTTATTCTTCCCCGTGCCCATTGCCTGATTGGTGATGCCTATCTGGAACTGGACGACAAAGAACATGCACTTGAATATTACAAGAAAGCTGCTTTGCATGCACCCAATAAGTTTTTCTCTCCACGTTATTTGATGAAAGCTGCGCTTGTTCAGGAGTTATCCAAACAATATGCGGATGCGATCAATACGTACGACCAGGTTATTCAGAAATATTTTGATAGCCAGGAGGCGGCAGATGCTAAAAAGTATAAAGCCCGGCTCGAGCAAATGCTCTCAGGAGCTTCTTAAGGATAAACGAAAGGATGGGAAACCATCCTTTTTTTATAAGTCATAACCAAAGAGTTGAAAGAACCTTTCAATTCCTGAATTGAACCAATTCAGATTCAATTGTTTTGTACATGATGTTTTTATCGGACCCGAAGCCAGGCAAAGCCATCTGTGAGGGTTTCGCCAGTGGAAGGATCAGAAATCCAGGTTCGGATTTTCCAGCGTTTTCCTTCCTGCATCTCAGCACGGTAACAAGCCTGATAAGGCTGACCTGGATACAAAGGTTTGTTGAATATCAGTTCCTGACTCAAATAAATGCTTTTTGGTCCAGGCATGATTGTGCCAAATACTTTACTGAATACGCAAGCCCCAAGCATTCCATGAAGAATGGGCCGCTTAAATGCAGTTCCGGCGGCATATTCCGGATCCAGATGCAGGGGATTGGTATCGCCGGTAATTTTGGCGAAAGCATCAACCTCATTTTGAGAAAATTCAAAGGTATGGGTCCATTCCAAACCCAGCTTCAACGTAGTTTCCATTGATATGGCCATCTTAATTGTAGGTCTTGGCAATATGGGCGAAAAATATGAGGGCACCCGGCATAACATTGGTTTTGCCGTTGCCAATGCCCTTGCCAATAAAAAAAATGCCACATTTCTAACCCAGCGGTATGGAGATGTTGCTAAATTCTCCCTG
>JBIPNA010000146.1:0-8445 GCA_044375665.1 Catalimonadaceae bacterium | reverse complement strand
GCCACCTAATTGAACAATTACACCAATTGGTTTTTCATACTGAATAATGTCATAAATATGTTCCCAAAAAACGGGTTCGAAGTAGAGTTTGTCAGAAATATCCGGATCAGTGGATACTGTTTCAGGATTGCAATTGATCATTATTGTTTCATAACCCAACTCTTTTGCAGCCAAAACCCCATGAACACAAGAGTAGTCGAATTCAATCCCCTGGCCTATTCTGTTGGGGCCAGAACCCAGGATCAAAACTTTTTTTCGGGAAGAAACAACGCTTTCGCTTTCACTACCAAAAGTTGAATAGAAATACGGGGTTCCTGCTTCAAATTCTGCTGCACAACTATCAACCATTTTATAAGTTCGGTGAATGTTGAAATCCAGTCGCTTTTTAAAAACTTCACTTTCAAGACACCTAAGCAAGTGGGCAATTTGCCTGTCGGCATAACCTTTTTGTTTTGCTTCAACCAGAAGACCTTTGGGTAAGGTTGAAATGGTTTGTTTTTCGATTTCTTTTTCAAGAAGAATTAATTCCTCTATCTGGTAAAGAAACCATTTGTCTATCCGGGTTAACTTTTGGATAGTTCGCAAGGGAATTCCAAGTTTGAATGCATCGTAAATGTGAAACAAACGATTCCAGCTTGGCTTCTCCAGGCTATCCAGGATTTGTTGTTGGTCCCGAAGTTCTTTTCCATCTGCTCCCAACCCGTTTCGGCGGATTTCCAGAGATTGACAGGCTTTTTGAAGTGCTTCCTGAAAATTGGACCCAATTCCCATTACTTCACCCACTGCCTTCATTTGAAGTCCCAATTCGCGGTTGGCCCCCTTGAACTTGTCAAAATTCCACCTTGGGATTTTCACAATTACATAGTCAAGGCTGGGTTCAAAGAAAGCTGAAGTAGTTTTGGTAATTTGATTTTTCAATTCGTCAAGCCTATAACCTATTGCCAGTTTTGCGGCAATTTTTGCAATTGGGTAACCAGTTGCTTTTGAGGCAAGGGCAGAAGACCTGGATACTCTTGGATTGATTTCTATACCAACAATTTCCTCATAATTTTCTGGATTTAAGGCAAATTGTACATTACATCCTCCGGCAAAATTTCCAATTCCATTCATCATTTTGATGGCCAGATCACGCATTTTTTGGAATGCAGTATCGGGGAGTGTCATAGCTGGGGCAACAGTTATACTGTCTCCTGTATGAATACCCATGGGGTCGAAGTTTTCGATAGAACATATGATTGCCACATTTCCATCTTTATCTCTGAGCAATTCGAGCTCATATTCTTTCCAACCCATAATGCTCTGCTCGACCAGAACCTCATGAATAGGAGAGGCTTGCAAGGCAATCTGAAGCATGCTTTCAAAAGCTGCTGGTGTTTCAACAAAACCACCACCTGTCCCTCCAAGAGTAAAGGATGGCCTAAGCACCAATGGGAATCCGATTTTCTGTGCGATTTCCTTCCCTTCTAAAAACGATCGTGCTGTTGAGCCATTGCAAACCATTACATCAAGCTCAATCATTTTTTTTCTAAATAATTCACGATCCTCTGTGGTTTCAATGGCTTTTATGTCAACACCAATCATTCTGACGCCATATTTTTTCCACAGGCCGGCGTTTTCACAATCGATAGCCAGATTAAGCGCAGTCTGGCCACCCATAGTGGGCAACACTGCATCAATTTCATGTTCATTTAAGATTTCCTCAATATACTTTTTCTCAAGAGGCTTTAGATATACGTAATCGGCTGTGACAGGATCTGTCATCACTGTTGCCGGGTTTGAGTTTATCAAGACGACCTCAATTCCTTCTTCTTTGAGGGATCTGGCGGCCTGGGAACCTGAATAGTCAAATTCACAGGCCTGACCAATAACTATCGGGCCGGACCCGATGATCAGGACCTTGCGAATGCTTTTGTCTTTTGGCATGAACTGTTCGTTGGAGCGATGCCGCGAAACTACATCAAGATAAGGGGGGTCTGAAAACTGGGATGAAAAAAAAGGTCTTTTTTAATCAAAAGTCCTCCACCCGATATTTTGGGGCCAGCCGAAAGCGATCGCCTTCTTCATGGGGCTCTACGATCAAAACCCCTTCCAGGACCAATTCAACAACCATTTTGGAAGCCTTGTTTCTCGAGAAATGCGAGACTTCTGCAATTTCTGACAGTAGTAAAAAATCTCTTTCGCTAAGGGATTTAAACAGTAATTTTTGTGGTTCATTAAA
Source organism: Catalimonadaceae bacterium (assembly GCA_044375665.1). Classification (GTDB taxonomy): domain Bacteria; phylum Bacteroidota; class Bacteroidia; order Cytophagales; family Flexibacteraceae; genus CAMDMI01. The sequence continues at coordinate 6,227 of JBIPNA010000146.1, read as the reverse complement.
TTGAAGCATAAAGCCGGAGTTCCGTGGCTGACTTTTCAAAATCTGATAAACTTCCCTCGAGGCTTGTAAACATTTGTCGGCGCTGCGTACATAAACCCGGTATTGTCTTTTTTCCCTATCCTTAAGCCAATAGTATGGTTTTTGATTTCCTGGAGAAACTGTCAGCTGGAGGATTTCATTTTTCCCATTCAACTTTACTCTTGAAAACGAGACGATTGGACTGGGTTTTGAGTATTGATATAAAGCAGCTTCCATAACATATTGATCCTCATCCGGAAATTTAAGCCCACTGATTGTCCCGTTATCATCCACCCCGATAAGTAAAACTCCACCACCAGAATTCGCGAATGCGACAAGTTCTCTTACAATTTTATCAGGGTGATCGGTTTTCTTCTTGAACTCCAGAAATTGACCTTCTCCCTGGCGGATCCGCTTTATTAAATCATCCAGGCCTTTCATTTTTTCAGGACTCAAACTTTTTCTGAGGCTTAATGATATTTTGTGAAGTGGTGGCATCAATCCCTTTTAAACCAATAAAGCGACTTAAAGTTTGGGCATAGCCATGTTCGCAATAAACCTTGCTTGCTTCAGAGGCAATAACAGCATTTAGCAGACCATTCCAGTCCGCATGATCTGAAATAACAAAACCCTGGGTTGGTTGTCCCTTGCTTTGCAACCTTCTTACTGCCATCCAGCCACTGCAAAAAGCTGTTTCTATTGGATTTCTTTTTTCATGGGGAGGGGTTACCGGGGTAAGCAGAATGCCCTTCTCTTTTTTTACCTCGTTCAAATTCCTTAATGGCATTCCCAATGGCAAACACAGGCCATCTGCCATTAGTGCTTCATTGGTTTGTTCAAGTGCGGGATGAATGAAAATGGGTAGCCTCCCATGGAGGAGAAACAGCAGCCTTTGGAGTTTTCCCAAAGAATATCCCTGCAAGGCTGGGATTTTTTCGTTTTGATGACAAAGCCTAGCCCAGGTCAGAATCTCCTGAACCACAATGCTAATATCGGACCATTGAAAGATCGGCAAGCCAAATGTAGATTCAGTAATAAAGGTGTTACACCTGACGGGCTCGAAAGGAGTAGACAAACCGTCCGGGTGAGTTTTATAATCCCCGGAAACAACCCAAATATTCCCTTTAACTTCAATTCTAACCATTGCAGAACCAGGAATATGGCCGGCAGGATGAAACGAAATGCGGGCTCCTCCAACAGACAATTTTTCTCCATATTCAAGGGTTTGAATGACAATATTCTTCCCAAGACGCAGCTTTAGCACTGATCTGGATTGTCTGTGGCAAAGGTAAGAATTCATTCCTGGCCGGGCATGATCCGAATGGGCATGGGTTAGAATGGCTCTGTCAACAGGGGTTTTGGGATCGATAAAGAAATCACCTGCCGGACAAAACCATCCCTCTTTACGCAATTCGAGCACATCCATTTTCCAAAAGTATTTTTTTGAATTCTTGCTTCCAATTTCATCTTCACTCTTCCTTAGGTACTTTTCCGGAATACTGCTTTGTTTGCCTACTTTGCATCGTGAAACTGTTCATCCTGGTTTTCATTTTTTGTTTCATTCAAATACCAGCCAAGCTTTTTGGAAAAAACAATCCTGAAAGCTGGGCGGTAAAGGCAACTTTTTCTAAGGATACCATCCTGGTTGGCGAGCCGGTAATTCTATCCCTTTCTGCCATTTATTCCACCCGTTCCCAGGTACTTTTTCCAGATACCGGATTTGTTTTTCCTGGTTTTGAGGTCCTCCACCGGGAATATTTTCCAACTAAAAGTAACCTTGTTTCCAGCAGAGACTCGGTAGTTTATACTTTGACTTCTTATGAGCCTGGGGCTTCTATGGAGCTGAGGCTTCCGGTATTTGAATTTTTGGGCCCTGATTCAGTCCCGCATTATTCAAACCGGGTGACTGTTTTTATTAAATCCACAATTGGCGATCAGGTACCTGCAAATCCTGTTCTTCAAACAGAGACTTCACCTTTACCAGTAGCCAGGAAAATCAATTATCCCTTTATTCTTCTTGGATTAGGAGTAGTAATTCTGGCTATTCTTTTGGTTAACCTATTCTTTGACCGGCCCATTCAAAAGTTTATTTTTCTATTTCTGGAGCGGCGTCGTTTTAACGCATTTAGGAAGCTTTTTGATAAAACAAGTTATCAGATGGAACTACAGCCTTCAAGTTCTGGAATGGAAAGCTTGTTGAATATTTGGAAAAAATACATTCAGCGCGTTGATGAAAAACCTTATATGTCTTTGACCAGCAGTGAAATATACAAAATACTGCCTGATGATACTTTGAAACAAACACTTCAGGATGCAGATCGATGGATTTACGGTGGAGTTGAAATGCAGGATTTTCGGTTTAATATTGGCTATCTTCGGCAGATAGCCAGCCAGTTGTACCAAAAGAAACGAGAGGCCATTCGTAATGGAAAACTGGAATAAACGCTTAGAATGGTTTGATATAAAGTGGTTTCACCCTGAAACGCTTCTGGGCTTTCAATATGAAAATCCTGTTTTATTGTATTTTCTGGGTTTGATTCCAGTGGTTTTCCTATTGAGGTTTTTATTATTTGTCAATTTCAGACAAAAAGTTGAGGTCGCCTTTTTCCAAACCACATTTAAAAGTCATTGGTCTGTTTACCTTAGGTTTATTCCAGATCTAATCATGACAGGCATCTTTGCGCTGCTGCTCATTTGTTTGGCCAGGCCCCAGAAGACCATAGAGAATTTGGAGAGAACTTCTGAGGGGATTGACATCATGTTGGTCATGGATATTTCAGAGTCGATGAAGGCACAGGATTTTGTCCCGGATCGTTTGGAGGCTGCAAAAGCAGTTGCAAAGGATTTTGTTGGCGGGCGATTGGAGGATAGGATTGGGATTGTCGTTTTTTCCGGAGAAGCATTTTCATTGTCTCCCCTGACCTCTGACTATGATCTCCTTTACAAATTTATTGAAGACATCGATTTTCAGATGATTAACAAATCTGGAACAGCCATAGGATTGGCACTTGGGGTAGCCACAAACCGGTTAATGGACTCAAAAGCAAAATCCAGGGTTATTATTTTATTAAGCGATGGTGATAACACCGCTGGCAATATTGATCCATTTACAGCCGCAAAACTTGCCAGGAGTTACAAGACCAGGATTTATTCCATTGGTGTTGGCAAGGATGGAAAAGTCTTGTTTGGAACAGACCCTTTTGGGAACGACCAGTATGTGGAAAATTCGATGGACGAATCAACACTTCGAAATATTGCAAAAATTGGTGGTGGGGAGTATTTCCGGGCCAGTGACAACAGCTCCCTTAAGCGGGTATTTTCTACGATCGACAAACTTGAGAAATCAGAGTACAAAGAGAAGCGATTCAAAAATACATCTGATTATTATCCCATGTATCTTAATTGGGCACTGGTTTTCTTTTTGGCCTGGCTTAGTTTAAAACTAACTTTTGTTTCCAACCCCATTGAAGATTAACAAGGAATTTATCTTTGCTTTTGCTGTATTTGGTTTGGCAGCATGTGAGTTGGAGCGGGAGGTAGAAGTAATCCTTCCACCTTTTGAAAAGCAATTGGTCGCAGAATGCTACTTAACAAAAGCCGACGGCTTTCAAATGTTGCTTACAGAAACAGATCCGTATTTTGATACACTTCGTTTTCCTTTTGTAAACAATGCCATAATTAAGATTCGCCAGGGTAGTTTGGAAGACACTTTAGCTTTTTTTCCAAAAATAGACCTTGAAAACCGCAAGTTTTATAACTATTCAAGGGGGGGCGACGGGTTTGAGGGGGATGAGGAGATAGAATTGGAAATTACAGATTCCCTGGGCAGGACTTTGAAAGGGAGAACAAAATTTTTGCCAGACCCTCAGGTAGATTCCATAGAGGTACGGTATGGAGAAGGCCCGGATTCTTTGGCTGGTTTTCGCATTTGGATTCAGGATTTTCCTGGGAAATCTAATTATTATCGGATCATTATGAACCAGGATAGCTTATCAGGTCCACCCGTTTTGCAATTTTCTTTTTCAGACAACGGACTGGATGGGAAACGTTTTCCTATTGGTACCAGTAATCGATTCCAAAAGAATACGGATATGTTTATTCGCATTTTTCATATGGAAAAAGCCTATTATGATTACCTGGAAGCCATGGAGGATGCCGCAAGGGCAAACGGTAATCCATTTGCTCAGCCTGCCACTATATCCTCACCCATGATGGGAAAAGGGTATGGAATATTTACAACTTTAAACTTCAGGACCTTCCGGACTAAAACTTAGACGGCAAAGGAAAAATGGCAATTCCACTAAAAATCGTGACCTAAAGTTAGAAAGTATTGTGGCTTTGATCTGAAGCCGTTTTGTGTACCCCAGGCTACATCAAGTTTTGAATAGTATCCCAGAAATATGGTTCTGGCTCCTGCCCCGTAACCTGTTAAAAACGGATTCTCATATGACTTTACTTTGATGGCAAAAGCCCCTTCTTCTATTTCCCGGGTGTTTAAACTATTGTTTTTGTTCAATGGTCCTACCCCAGTCCAGGCTGTACCAACATCGGCAAAACCTGTAATTTGGAGGTTGCGCCAGAAATTGGAGTCAATGGGTCCTTTATAGAAATACCTGACAATTGGAATGCGGAGCTCAAGGTTAAATAGCAAAAAGCTATTTCCAAATGCTGTATTGTACCTGAAACCCCTTAGGTTGGTGGAATACCGGTTAAACAACCAGTCAGTCTGTCCTTCGTCTGAGCTTACTCCTAAATTATTTTGATTCAGACCTTTAAGTGGATCATCTTTTTTATCAGACACTTCATAAGATCTAAACAACCAGTTATCCATTCCTCCCAAAGAATATTTTTTGGGGGCTGCTCCAAAAAATTGTCCGAATGTGGTTCGAAACGCCAGTGTAATTTCTTTATGGACAGGTAGATAGGTCCTAAAATCCATAAATACTTCTCCAAAGCTCCTTGAAGGGTCTTTATATGCTGCCTGGTATTGTCCACGAACTTTAAACCGAGTCCCATTGAGCATATTGATTCCTGTTTGTCTGGTATTATCAAAAACCAATTCTCCGGAAATTCCATAGAAATAGACAAAAAAGTCCTTGCCTCCCAAACCATTACTGATTCGATCAAAAAGTATTCTTCTTGTTACCTGACCATAAGGACTGGCCTGAATTCGTAAAGCGTTACTTAACGGGAGTGCAAAAGTAGCCGTACAGCCATTCAGAACATCTCTCTGACGTATTAACTGGGTAGAGCTAGAATTCTGGATGCTTTTCCTGTCCATTCTAAAAGAAAAATCAAGCCTGTATTTTCGAAATTGGTATTCCAAAAATGCCATATTGTTCCGCATCTCAATGTCCGTAAAAAAGTAGGTCATGCCGCCATTGATCTGGTGGTTCTCAAAAAGGTCATGCATCGAGAAATCAACAAGAGCTCCCAGACCATAGGATGGTATGGGGTTAACAACCAACCCGGTAGTCAGATGGTTGGCCATAACACTTGGTGCGTAGGGAAAAGGGCCTTGAATTTCAACAAGCTGGGATTTTGTTTCTTTCTTCATTTTTAGCCTTTCTTTTCTGACTTTGGTGGTCGGATTTGAGGATTCTAAAGGCTTTTTTTCTTCTTCGAACAAGTAATTTCGGATGTCAATCCGGGAAGAATCACCCTTAAACAATAAAAAGTTATCCTTTTGTCGTAAACTGTCGAAGGGAAGTTTCTTTAAGGAATTTACCCTGAATCGATAAGGGGAAGGGTCAATGGAAGGCTCAATGTAAAGTCCTGGTCTCAGTCTGTTTGTGGCAGTATAAACCAGCGTTCGGAAGTCTTCTTGATAGGCAAAGTCCCGAACATGGAACTTACTGGCAGTTAAATAAGCCGGGGCCGATAAAGGCTTTCCAATTTCATAAAGAAGCACATTCTCAATTCCTCCTTCATCACTTATACATAGAAACTTTCCACCCTTGAGATGTTGACCTTTGGTCAGGTTGGCATCTATTTGAAGAAGGACTTTTGGCTTTGTTATTAATCCTGGAGAGGCAGTTTCTACTGGTAATCCAAATAATCCAAGTTTTTTTCGAATATCCGGCATGGGATTTTTCAAGGTTGCTGAATCTTGACCAGGGCGGTTTGATGAAAAATAAACCGTATCAGAAGAGTTAGAAAAAAATGGGTCTAAATCATCATAAGAATCATTTGTGAACCTGTTTCGTTTT
>JBIPNA010000145.1:0-8496 GCA_044375665.1 Catalimonadaceae bacterium | reverse complement strand
TTGCGGAAAGGGCTGTCCAACACTGAAAATGAGCAGCATTTGTTCCCAGACAGGCGGATTGATAAATGTCTGCAGGCTGCATCCAGCGTGGGTAGGTTTGCTCCCGCCAATCCAGAAATGAAGATTCGCCCAAAACCAATCCGGTTGCCGGATCCCAGGCGGTTTTCAAATCATCCTCAACTGAATTCCTGACCACTTCGGTGGCATAAATAAGCCATTCTTTGTCACCTGTTACTTTATAAATTTCCCATGCAGCCACAGCCCAGATCATTCTGTCTGTAGAAACAGGCCAGGCCCCACCTGTCCCCGTATCCTGAATTACTCTTTTGTTTTTTACCTTTTTCTTCAGGCTGATTTTGGCCACATCCGGTTGAAGAACAGCCATAGAAAGAAGGATGGAATAGCTGATGTCGCGGGTCCAGACTCCGGCCCATTCCTTCCCTGTCCGGAAAGTGGAGTCAGGTTCAATGGCGGTTTGCATTTCATCAAGAGCCAGATTATAAAGCGCATCCGACAACAGCCAGGGTGACTCCAGTTTTGGAAAACTGCTCAGATCGTTCCTGGGAAACCAGGATGAAGCAATCCCTTTGTTCTCCTGAAACGTATTGAAAACCAGATCCAATTCATAAATACCATCTCCATCCGGATCCTGCAATTGAAATTCCTTCTTCCGGTCCAGATTGTCGAAATCCCAGGTGAGCGGTGAAGATGCCCCTGCAATAAAAATTCCTTTAAAATCACTTTTTGAGATCCGGGTGCCCTGATAGGTTAGGAGATAGCCCTGCTCCTCCAGCATTTTTTTTTGCTCCCGGAAATCGAGCCTTATTTTGACCGGCGTATTGGGTTGCAAAAATCCGGGTTTTTCCGGGCCGGGCTTCAGGACCTGACCGAATCGAACCAAAGGTGTAGAAAAAGGCCCTTTTCCATTGGGTAATACAAACCTGTGATCCATTCCCGGAGGCATTTCATTATCCCTTCCATTGATGGCAAACTTGAAAATCAGTTCTGCTGGCTGGAAAGCGTTGGCCGGACTCTGGTAATTGCTCTTTAAAGAAAGGGGGGAAAGCGCCCTTGCTTCAAAGCTCCCCTGAACAACCCGGTCCTGATACAACTGGAATACCGGGGAAGAATAAATTGGAGTCTGACCCTTTACTGAAAATGCCATGACGAGGGAGAAAAACAAAAATGGAAAAGAGATGCGCATGATTAACCTTTATCGGGCAGGCAATATCCTTTTCCGCCAACCAATGTGCAACATGGCTTTTTCAAATCCCCTCTGTTTGTAAAGAAAGGAAAAACTGATCCGGGACTTTTCGGAATTGCGGATTCATAGCCCGATACTTGCTGAGAAAATCGCCTTCAGCTATGAATTTTCGGATAATTGTTATTGCCTTTTCTGCCTTTTCCTTTTGGTCATGTATAAACCAGTCGGAAAAAACCCAAACGGAGGCAGGGCCCGATTGCGAAGTCTACATCCGAAACATGCACAAACTCGAGCAGCAACTGCTTGAAACAGAACAAAATGCAGCCCGATTAGAGGAAGTAATTTACCAGCTCACCCAAAACTATCTGGTCATAGACCAGAAAATCCGGTTGATCCAAAAGTATAAGGCAGATCCTGCTCAAGGGGCTCTGTTAAAAAGGACAGCGTCTGAGATCAATTTGTTTTTTTCGGGTTCCCATGTTTTGCTGGATTCCACAGAGAAGGAAATAAGGAAATCGAAGCTGCCACAATCCTCCATGCTGCCCATTCTGGAAACAGTGCGTCAATACCTCGACCAGCAGGAAAAACTGTTTATAGAAGTTTATGGCTCCATTGGGTCAATTCAGAACCAGGTTGCGAGACTCAAAAAAGTGGTGGCGCAAAAAGAAAAAGAAATCAGCCAAAAGGATCAAAATACTGAGGCAGCCATTCAGCAAAAGGAAAAGGAAGCCAGGAAAATCTTCTACCTGGTTGGCTCCAGAGATGAATTACAAAGGGCAAAGGCTGTTCAAAAAAAGGGTGGATTCCTGGGTGTTGGAGGCAATCTTAAACTCTCTGACAAGTTGGATGAAATGTACTTTCAGGGTGGTGATTATTCCATTGTAAAAGAAATCTCATTGGGAAATACGAAAAAAGTGCAACTCATAACCATCCATCCTACAGGAAGTTACCTCATTCTTGATACTCCTGGAGAGCGATACCTGAAGGTAACCAATCCGGAAAAATTCTGGAGCACCAGCAAGTTTCTTGTAGTGGAAGTTGATTAAACCCGGATCATGCATTAGGAAATCTATTCCGAGCCTTACCTGCTTCAAATCAGAGGCTTCGCCGCCTTTTCTTCTGTATCCGTAGCGCTGCTACGAATTTCGAATAAAAGGCGCTGATTTATTGCATGTTAGACTCTCATTACGAAGTCCTAATGCATGATTCGGGTTTAACCCGGATTCGAATGCCAACAACGGTTTGCAGAATTTGAGCGTTAACTTTAAAGGATTGCCGGATAAATTGGGGCTTTCCCTCCTGCCGTCGGGCCGGGCTCTTCCGTTCAAGTCCTCGTGCGCTGCGTTCCTGGCGCACTCCGGGCTTTTCCGTCCGATCCCTAAGCCTTTCGTTTATCCCAGAATCCGTTGCGGTAGACCCCATATTTCCTTTAACTACGGCGCCGCTATGCTTCTCGATCATAAAGCACTGATTTTTATTATTTTAGACTCTCACTACGAATTTCTATGGTATTATCTGAGTAAAAAAAAAGCCCCCTTAGTAAGGGGGCCGTTTATATGAATAAAGCTTCGCTTGTTTTTTGGTTACTCAGTCAGAGATTCCGGTTTTGAAGGATTCCAATTGGCCTCCGCCGGAAACAGCCATAAAAGGATTTCTTTCTAAGCCGATACAAAGGAACCGCATTCAACTTTCAGGATGAAGGAATTGAACTTAAAAAAACCTTAAAATTCAATTAAGCCCCGGCAGAAACAAGCGAAACGAAGTGCCTTTTCCCAATTCGGAATCCACATGAATGGACCCTCGGTGCAACCGGGCAATCTTATCCACAAGTGAAAGCCCTATCCCATTTCCTGGAAAACCTGAAGCATTTGATGCCCTGAAAAAAGGCTGGAAAATAAATGGGAGGTCCTCTGCCGGTATCCCTTGTCCGTTATCAGCGAACAAAATCATAAGTCCTTTATCCTGAGGCTTTATATGAACCTTCACCAGATTGTCATGGGCATATTTGCATCCGTTCTCCATCAGGTTCAGCAATGCCGTCTTAAGCAACAAGGGATTGCCAACTACCTGAAGGTGCTCTTCTTCTTCCTGGTCGAAATCGATATCCACCAAAACCTTCCAGTTGGGTTTGAGCTTTTGAAGATCCTCCTGGCATTGCCAGATTAAATCGTCAATTCGAACCGGCTCCATTTCAAGCGCTCTTTCTTCCGTATCCGCCTGAGCCAGAAGAAGCAGGCGGTTGGAGGTTTTATTCAGGTTACGAATGTCTTCCAATACCGAACTGAGAACTTCTTTGTACCGCTCCGGGCTTCGTTCATTTAAAAGCGCCACTTCCAACTGCCCGGTCATGGCTGTTAAAGGAGTCCTTAGTTCATGGGAGGCATTGGCAATAAAATCCTTTTGAATTTTCAAGCCTGACTCAAGGCGTTCAAGCATATGATTGAACGTTTCAGAAAGACGGGAAATCTCATCGGCCTGTACGCCCTTTTCCAAACGAAGGTCAAGTCTTGAAATGGTTATTTTCTTAACCTGTTCTATAATTCTTGAAATGGGAAGCATGGCCCGGCCTGCATAAAACCAGCCAGCCAACAGGATAAAACCTAAACTCGCTATAAATACAGTCAACAAAACCCACTTCAAATCTGAAATGCGGCTTTTGCCAAAGACATCCTCAGCTGCAATCATCACCACAAACTTGCCGGATGATTCCCGAAACACATATCCCAGAACTTCAAACCCATTTTGCTCAAAACGAACCTCTCCTACTTTCCTTATCTGATCCAGAAAAGCAGGATCCGGAGAAAGAATATCGTTGGGGTCAAAATCAAAAATGACCTGATTTCTGGGATTCCAGATCAAAATACCTTCTCCGGGAAGGGCACTGGGATTGTCTGTTTCAATTTTCCTCAGGAGACTTGCACTGATTTCATCTACCGTTATCAGCAACTTGGCTGTACTTTCGGCTTTACTCCGGAGCCGGGCATAAAAATCCTCCTTCCGATGACGCTCTGCATAAAAATAAACTACAGAGGTTGAAACGGAAAGAATTCCAAAAACCAAAAAGAAAAACTGAATGGTCAGTCTGTTGCGAATGGTCATGGCGAATCAGTGAGGCAATAACCGAGTCCAACCCTGGTATGAATTAATTTTGAAGGGCTGTCTTTATCTATTTTTTTACGAAGCAGGTTGATATACACCTCAACAAAATTGGTGCCTGTATCGAAGGTCAACCCCCAAACTTTTTCAGCAATTTCTTCTTTTGAAACAACCCTGTCCTTATTCCGAATCAAAAACTCCAGTAGTTTCATTTCTTTGGCTGTGAGTGACAAAACCTTATCGCCTCTTTTGAATTTTTTGCGCTCAAGGTCCAGCTCCAGATCAAAAGCATACAGAATATCACCAGTTTCGAAGCTTCCGGCGAACCTTCGGGTTAAAGCTTTTACCCGGGCCAGCAACTCGCTAAACTCAAATGGTTTGATCAGGTAATCGTCGGCTCCGGAATCAAAACCTTTCAACTTGTCGATGGTGGTTCCTAAAGCAGTAAGGATTAAAATGGGTACCTGAGGGTCTTTCTCCCGTATTCTTTTGCACAACTCCAGGCCTGAAATACCAGGCATCAGAACATCCAGGATGACCAATTGAAAAGTGCCTTGCTCAAACCGCTTCTGACCAGAGTCTCCATCGCACACCAATACAGGGAAATACCCATGTTCCTGAAGTCCCTCCAGTAAAAAGGCTCCAACTTTTGGCTCATCTTCCACAATGAGAATCTGGATGTCCGTAAGTGCCATAGGTGATCCTTTCGATTTTGAAGTGAAACTGCCAATAGCTGTTTCAATGGCGAAATAGGTTTAAAATACCGTAATAAATAACTCAGCGCCCTCTGCTTCTTAACCAGATGCGGAATTTCATTCTGATAGCGTATGTTGCAACAGGTTTTTGAATACATCCTTTCACCAAAGAATACCAAAATGCGCCTGTTTGACAACTTGTTGACTTACCAGGAAAAGTTTCCGGGAAAAGTCCTTTACCAGTACAAAAGTCAGGGAAAATGGCATGACCTGAAAGTCGAGGAAGTAATATCCAAAGCGAGACTTCTGGCAAAAGCTTTATATGCCATGGGCATTAGAAAAAACGACAAAGTAGGCTTGATTTCGGGCAACCGTCCTGAATGGAACCTTGTAGATTATGCCTGTCAGTTTTTAGGGGCTGTTTCAGTTCCTGTTTATGCCACCCTTACTGAAGATGATATTCAATTTATTTTTCATGACGCAGAGGTAAGGGTCGTGTTTGCCAGCACCGATGAACTGGCACTGAAGGCAACCACAGCAAGCAAAAGCCTATCCGGATTTCTTGGCGTTTTTACCTTCGACCCCTCCAGTATTTTTTCAACTCTTTCTCAGTTGTCTGTTGAAGGAGAGTCTGTTTCAGATGAAACTTTGGATAGCATGAGTGCTGAAGTTAAAGGGGAAGACCTCTTGACGCTTATTTATACTTCAGGGACTACCGGCCGACCCAAAGGAGTAATGCTTACCCACAACAACCTTTTCAGCAATGTGCACGCATGCCGTCCCTGTTTTCCGTTAACTGCTGAAAGCAAAGCCCTGAGTTTCCTGCCCCTTTGCCATATTTATGAGCGGATGCTCAGCTATTTATACATAGGCATCGGGATTTCTGTAGCCTATGCGGAGTCGATGGATACCATAGGGGACAATTTAAAGGAAATCCACCCTCAGCTTTTTTGCACTGTGCCAAGGTTGCTGGAAAAGGTTTATGATAAAATTGTGGCAAAGGGTCAGGAATTGACTGGAATTAAAAGAATGCTTTTTTTCTGGGCCCTGGGCCTGGGCCAAAAATATGAACTCAATACCGATCAGGGTTTCTGGTATAGATTTCAGTTGAAACTGGCCAACAAAATTATTTTCAATAAATGGCGGGAGGCACTGGGTGGCGAGGTCCGCTTTATTGTTTCAGGGGGTGCCGCTTTGCAGCCAAGGCTTGCCAGAGTTTTTTCTGCCGCACAAATTGTTGTTATGGAAGGCTATGGTCTGACTGAAACAAGTCCGGTCATTTCTGTAAACCGATATGGAGAAGAAGGCCGGAAAATTGGATCTGTAGGTCTAACCATTGAAGGTGTGGAAGTTAAAATTGCTTCAGATGGTGAAATTCTAACCCGTGGTCCCCACATTATGAAGGGATACTACAATCGCCCGGACTTAACTTCAGAAGCCATTGATTCTGAAGGTTGGTTTCATACAGGAGATATCGGTGAGTTTGTGGATGGCCATTTCCTGAAAATTACGGACCGCAAAAAGGAAATGTTCAAAACTTCCGGCGGAAAATACATCGCCCCGCAGTTGATTGAAAACAAACTGAAAGAAAGCCTTGTCATCGAGCAGGCTATGGTTATAGGAGATGGAGAGAAATTTCCTGCAGCACTCCTGGTACCCTCCTTTGATGGTCTGGAAAGCTGGTGCCGTATTAAAGGAATTACCTGGGAAGGAAAGGAGGCCATGCTGAAAAACCCCAAAGTCCAGGAAAAATTCAACCGGGAAGTCGAGAAAGCAAACTCCGGTCTTGCCCAGTATGAAAAAATAAAAAAAATAAGGGTTGTTCCCGGTCCCTGGGCCATTGATTCAGGAGAAATGACCCCAAGTCTGAAACTCCGGAGGAAAATTCTCATGGAAAAATATGCCCGGGAGGTAGAATCTATTTATCGGGAAATCTGAGTCAGTCCGCCTTCAATTTGCTGACGAAGACGGTTGTTTTTTTGAAGCACATATTTAAAAAACTGATTCCTGGTCTTTTCGGCTGTCCGGCTGATCTGGGTACTCTTTGTCATCAGGTTCTGAATCCATTGCTCGTTCTGGGCATTGAAATCTACACTGCCCGTGCTCATAAAATGAAAGGTATTGTACCCCAGAAAGGTGGTTTTCTTTCCATTGGTCTCAACAAGAACACAGTTATTTCCAATCATCAGGTCACTCACATAACAGGTAAAAGGGACTGAGCTTAGATTGCCTTCCGGCCGGAACTTTAAGCCCAAATCGCATTGACGCTGTACTCTCAGAATCATCTGGTCCAGCTCTTCCAATAATTTCAGCGCATCTTCCTGAGAAGAAAACAAGCCGGCCTCCCAGTAAAATGCTATTTGTTTTAAGGTGCTTGCAGTAGTTTCTTCTGTCCAGATTTCTGTCGATTCTACTTCGGCATAAAGTTCATAGGCCTTTCTGGCCAGAGCCATAGCTTCATCTGTTTGTTGAGGAAATTCAAACCTTTGATCCTGAAGAGGTTCGTGGTTAAGAATTGTCTTTCTCCAATAAAAAAACTTGAAAGCAGTGAGGCCATTAAATCCATACAGATGAAAAAGGGGAATGTCCTCTGCCGCATAAACGATACGTCGGTTTTCAAACCCCCGGATTGTCAGGAGCTGCTGCACAAAATACTGAATGAATTTAAAAAATCCTTCCTCATCCTTACCAGAGGGGTGATATCGAAACGAAACAATATGCGAGATGAGCTCATTGAGTGCCTCCAAAGGCACTTCAAAATGGCGGCAAACCAGCACTGCTTCATCCAGGGTCAAAGCAGTTTCTCCCCGTATCCTACGGTAAGCTCCGTCGGCAGAAACATTCAGAATCTGACTTAACCGATGCGCCAGGGAAACATTTTTGGGGGTTTGCATGCGCAAGATTTCCATAAGTCGAATCTGAAGCGGAAAACTCTGTATCATTTTTTGCAAATTAAGGAACGGAATTTTGGCAAAAATTGCAAATATTTAATTCAGATACTCATTTTTTATAATTTTTATTTCAATCTGAGCCAACTCGGAATTTTTTTAGCACTTTTTTATAATTCTCCTCTTGCATACCCAGATATTCCGTAAAATTAGCTGAATCTCGCCACTCACCTTTGACCCATAAATTTTTTAATACCATGAAAAAAATCGCATTCTCTATCGGCTTTTCTCTTTTGACTGCCACTGGCTTTGCCCAGTCTCCCGAAACCAGGGACGGTCAGCATCCAACACTGGCAGTATTGGCCTTTCAAAATGACCACCCGGACCCCAGGACCAGCGGCATTTCGCTCATTGATGTGTTGCGTCTTGAACTGGAAAAGAAAAACAAATACCAGGTTCTTGATCGTTTCGATATGGAATTCCTGCTCAGCAAAAACAAAATCGACGCCCAGAAATGTCTCAGCCGGTTTTGTCTGATGGATGTCAGCACACAACTTGATGTAGAAAAGCTCGTAGTTGCCAACGCTCAATTAATCGACCGACGAATTTCTCT